>JBIIWE010000146.1:0-6139 GCA_044339075.1 Daejeonella sp.
CTATAGGTATGAACCTCCCCATGATCAAAGCAAAAGCCCCCTGTTTCCGGTAATAAACTTCTGATGCTTTAAGGTATTTCTTTTTAAAGAAAAAAGTATCTTCTTTCTGATACAAAATAGGTCCGGTTTTATTACCGAACCAATAACCAACAAAATTTCCGCTAACAGCTGCAGCAATTAACCCTATAATTAAAATGAAGATCGATACATCCAGTTTTCCTGTAGCTACAAACATGCCTGCAAGAAATAATAGATAATCTCCTGGAAGGAAAAATCCAAAAAATAATCCAGTCTCGGCAAAAATGACGAAAAGAAGAAGATAAAATCCTCCTTCCCTCAGCAGTTTTACTGGATCAATAAGATGTTGAAGATAATCCCAAATCTCGTGCATAGTTCTATAAACTCAAAGCTACACTATTTATAGAATATTATAGACTAGAAAAGGTTGGATATAAACCCTGGATAAACACCCACTATGATAGTAAGAAATGCAGAAAATCCGAGTACGAAATTAAAGTATGGCGAAGACTGTATCTCATTTCGCTCTGCAGATTTAAAATACATGGCTACAATAACTTTCAAATAATAGAAAATACCAATGACTGCATTCACAACTGCAAGAATTACCATGATGATATGATACTCTGTAAGAGCAGTTGAAAACATCATGAATTTACCAATAAAGCCGGCTGTTAGTGGTATCCCTGCCAGAGAAAGCATAGAAATTGTAAGGGTTAAGGCTATAAATGGATTCTTACGTGCCAGGCCATTGAAGCTTTCAAAATTATCAGATCCGGTTTGACGCTTTACAAGGATCAACACTGCAAATGCAATAATTGAAGCAATAGAATATGCACTTGCATAAACAAATACCGAGTTTCCCGACATTGGGCCTAAAGCAACGATAGCAAAAAGCATATAACCTGCATGAGATATACTTGAGAACGCAAGCATTCTTTTAAAACTATGCTGATACAGGGCTGTAATATTTCCGATAAACAAAGTCAACACAGAGATAACCAGCAAAGATGGCATCCAGAAATCATGTAATGGCGCAAAACAAATCATAAACAACCGAAGAAATGCAGCAAAACCAGCGGTCTTAACTACTGTACTCATGAAGGCAGTGATCAAGGTTGGAGATCCTTCGTAAACATCAGGTGTCCAGAAATGAAAGGGAGCAGCTCCTATTTTAAAGCTTAGTCCGATAATCATCAAAGTAAGTCCACTATAAAAAAGAGGTGAAATACCCCTTGGGTTTGAGATGACATATTCTTTTATGGCACTCAAGTCGAAACTTCCACTTGCTCCATAAAGAAATGCTATTCCAAGTAATAGAAAACCTGTTGAAAACGCGCCCATCAAAAAATACTTCAATGCAGCTTCATTCGATTTGAAATCATGTTTTCTAATACCAGCAAGAATATATAAACTCACTGACATGATCTCTATACCAATAAACAACATGGAAAGATTATGAAATGAAACCATAACCAGAATTCCAATCAATGCGAAAAGTATAATGGTATAATATTCTGCCACATGTTCACTGATATGCTCAAAATAATCCTTTGAAATAAGCAGAATAAGCATAGTTGAAACTATACAGATCGAGGTAAATGCTACTGCAAAATTATCAAACAGCATCATACCGCTATAAATTGGCACCGCACCGGAATTCCATTCGAGAATACTCAAAACCAGGGCAGCTGCCAAACCTAATAAGGTTACAGGCAGCAAAGCATTTTTTGCCTTATACAAGCCCAGGTAAAGTACCAGAATGGCTAAAACAGATAGGGTTATTAATGCGTTCATGCTTTTATTTAACTAAAATCTTTTGATTAACCTGTTCAAGCAGATTAATAACTGCCGCCTCCGAAATATTCAGAATGGGCTGTGGGTAAATTCCTATAAAAATAATCAGAACCGAAATGATCAATAATACCGATTTCTCTGTCCCATCCAGATCTGTAAATGCGGAAGTGTTGGTATTAACCTGACCGAACATTGCTTTTTGATACATTCTGAGCATGTATACAGCTCCAAGGATAATGGTCAATCCAGCAATTGCAGCAAACCATATATTGTAATTATAAACTCCCATTAGTAAAAGGAACTCACCTACAAAACCATTGGTCAAGGGTAATGCAACTGTGCCTAATAAAACTACCAGAAAGGCCATTGCCAGCATTGGAGCAGGCTTTGCTATGCCACCCATCAGGCTTAAGTCACGGGTATTTATTCTACGAATAATTATATCTGCAATAAAGAACATCCCAACCACATTGATACCATGATTCAGCATCTGTATCATCGCTCCCTGTAAACCTTGAACATTCCAAGCAAAAATTCCTGCAGAGATCAATCCTACGTGAGCAATTGAAGAATATGCGATCAATCGCTTAATATCATTTTGTGTAAATGCAATAATTGAAGCATAAACAACACCTATTACAGATAGGATCAGTGCTGTTTCACCCCAAGCTTGAAACCCAAGTGGGGCAACAGGAATCAACCATCGTATCACACCATAAATACCCATTTTAAGCATTATACCAGCAAGAAGCATGGTACCTGCAGTAGGAGCTTCTGTATAAGTATCCGGCTGCCAAGTATGAAATGGAAATACCGGCATCTTTATGGCAAAGGCTATAAAGAATGCCCAAAATATCCATCCCTGGGTAACTGAATCAAGCTCGAGTTTATAAAACTCTGAAATATCATAACTATTACCGGGCGTTTGCAAATGAAGATAAATGATAGCGATAAGCATCAATAAACTTCCAGCAATGGTATAAACAAAGAATTTAAGATTAACCTTGATCCGATTTTCTCCACCCCACAATGCACAGATAAAGTACACTGGGATCAGGGCTACTTCCCAGCCGATATAGAATAAAAAAGCATCCAAAGCTGTAAACACAATGAGCAAACCGCTTTGCATAAAGAATATCAAAGCATAAAATGCCTTCTGATCCTTCACATCCTGTTTGAAGCTAGATAAAACTATAATTGGGATCAGAATATTTGTCAATAATAACAAAATCATGCTTATTCCATCAACACCTGCTTTGAAATGTATTCCAAATTGAGGGATCCATGCCAGATCTACAAGAAATTGTGTGCTAGCATCAGGTGTAAAATTTAAATACAGATAAACAGTAATGAGTAGTGAAACTAAAGAGAATGCACCAGCCAGACCTCTCGCGATAGTTTTACCTGACACAAGAATGATGAGTGCAGCAATTAGCGGAATAAATATGTGTACCAGTAAAATTTCCATTTATCTCGTTCTACTCTTTAATATTAAATTTTGTACATACTATAAAACAGTAATGCAAGTATACCGGCTACCATCATAAAGATGTAAAAGCCGACCATACCTGTTTGAAGCAACCTAAAACTTTTACTGGCTTCAACTGCCCCTTTTCCAAATCCGTTCACAATTCCATCAATTCCAGCTTTATCCACCACCTTATAGAAAAAACCCGATAAGGCATCTAATGGACGGGTGATTAAAGAATTATAAACTTCGTCGATATAAAATTTGTTATAAGACAAACGTGCAAGCAAACCGCGGTCTGTCCGATCGTCGGCAGGAATATGCGCCTGCTTCACATATCGAACATAAGCGTATAACATAGATAACAATGCAGCAGTAACTGAAAGTGCCATCAGAACATATTCAGTTGTATGATCAAGAGTCATTACACTTGTTTTGGATGCAGAAACTAAAAAAACCGGTGCAAGGAAACTTTCCAACCAGTGTCCGCCACCCAATACTGCAGGAATTCCAATCAATCCACCTAAGGCAGACAAAACTGCAAGAATAATTAAAGGAATGGTCATTGAAGCTGGTGATTCATGAAGATGATGCTCCTGATCTTTAGTTCCACGGAAACTTCCATTAAAAGTCAGAAACATCATACGGAACATGTAGAATGATGTAAACATAGCTCCAATAACTGCGATCACCCAAAATACTTTATTGTGCTCATATACATGGGCTAATATCTCATCCTTGGAGAAAAAACCTGAGAAAGGAGGAAGTCCGGCAATAGCAATAGTACCTATCATCATGGTCAGGAAGGTTACCGGTAATTTCTTTCTTAAACCACCCATATTTCTCATATCCTGTTCATTACTCATCGCATGAATAACAGAACCTGCTCCAAGGAAAAGCAATGCTTTAAAAAACGCATGCGTGATCACATGGAAAAATGCTCCTGTATAAGCACCCACGCCTAAACCCAAAAACATATAACCTAACTGTGAAACGGTTGAGTAAGCCAATACCTTTTTAATGTCGGTTTGTGATACTGCAATTGCTGCAGCCATAAAGAGAGTAGCTAGACCGATAATGGAAACGACACCCAAAGTTTCAGGTGCCAAGGTGAACAGAATATTAGATCTTGCGATCATATAGATACCTGCAGTTACCATGGTAGCTGCATGGATCAAAGCAGAAACCGGAGTCGGACCAGCCATTGCATCTGGTAACCAGGTGAACAAAGGAATTTGAGCTGACTTACCTATTGCACCAACAAATAGCAGGGCAGTAATAAGAATTAGAGTTGAATCACCAGAAGCCATGTTAGCAGCCTGCGGAAAAACATTGCTAAACTCCACACTATTGAAGGTTGTGAATATTAAGAATACCGCTATAAGGAAACCAAGGTCACCAATTCGATTCATTACAAATGCCTTCTTGGCTGCACTGGCATAGGCAGCATTGCTAAACCAGAATCCGATTAGCAGATAAGAGCATAAGCCAACTCCTTCCCATCCTATGAACATTACTACATAATTGGATCCAAGCACTAACAGTAGCATGAAGAAAATAAATAGGTTCAGGTATGAAAAGAATTTACCAAAACCTGCATCATCATGCATATACCCGGTAGAATATACATGAATAAGAAACCCAATTCCAGTTACGATAAGCAACATTAATGTACTCAGAGGATCAATTAGAAAAGAAAAAGGAATTTTAACAGTCCCAGCACTGATCCAATCGAAAATTGGAATTATAAATGATTTTGTTTCTGATGAATTGAGTTCAAGGAATATTCCTACACTGACGGCAAAAGAGGCCAGAACAGTAAGACATCCAACAAAACCTATCACAGTTTTAGATAGCATGTTGCGACCTAACCCGTTAATTAGGAAACCTAAAAGTGGAAATAAAGGAATTAACCAGACTAAATTTATCATTATTATATGCTATATGTCCTAAGCGAAAGCAAAGGATCTTACCTTATTACCACTTTAATTTATTCAAAATATTTACATCCGTTGAATTTGTATTTCGGAAGATCATAACGATGATCGCCAGACCTACAGCAACTTCAGCGGCAGCCAAAGCCATAATAAAAAATACAAAAACCTGCCCGGAGGGATCATTATGGTGTACAGAAAATGCCGTAAGCAATAAATTTACTGCATTAAGCATTAACTCTACAGACATGAAAATTACTATGGCATTTCTCCTTATCAATACTCCAATAACACCGATTGAAAATATGATAGTACATAGCAGAATATAATGATTTAAAGGTACGCCCTGAATAGCCTGAGTTACATTTTCCATTATTATACCCGTTTAATTTCTTTTTTAGCCAATAAAACCGCTCCAACCATAGCTGAAAGCAATAGAATAGATGAAACCTCAAAAGGCAGGAGAAATTTACTGAATAATACCTTGCCAAGATTTTTGACCAATCCAAGGTCCTGAGTTTGAAGTACCAAAGGTTCAGAGGCAGTTAAAACTCTAGCAGAACCAACCAGTGTTATTATTAGGCACATTCCTGCAATGACACCGATCATTTTAACCAGATTCGATTTTGATCCAATTGATCCCTCATTTAGATTTAGAAGCATGAGTACAAATAAGAATAAGACCATAATTGCCCCCATATATACAATGAAATTCACTATTGCTAGGAATTGTGCATTCAATAAAATGTAATGAATAGTGAAAGTAAAAAATGTGACAATGAGATACAGAACGCTATGCACCGGATTCTTCGCAAAGATCACCAGGAATGCGAAGAATATGGACAGGAAAGCAACAAAATAAAATAGAGATATACTCATTAATAAGGTAATTTAATCTTCAGCCCAAATCTGGGGCAAAGGT
>JBIIWE010000147.1:0-6126 GCA_044339075.1 Daejeonella sp.
TAGTATTTGAAGAAATAATAGCAGTACCGGTAAAAACCTGACTTTATATAATAAAGTTTCTGGAGCTGATTTTTGAGCCTTAAAAAACCAAATTATAACTGGAATACAAATGATATAGGCAAGCCCCCGGTGAATGAATTGAACTGTGATGAGATTATGTGTTATATCTGCGAGGAAACTTCCCTGGCTAAACATACCGGAGGGCCAAAGCATCCCATTGATATCTGGCCATGTAATTGCAGCAAATGCAGCATGTAATCCTGCCATAAACGCTCCATATATCAATTGAAAAGTAAGCAGCACTAATAACCATCCATTGATTCTCCTTAATTCAGGCACATGAAGAACTTGATTTTCTGGAATGCTAAGCTTTAAGGCAAACCAGAATACATAACACAATAATACAAGTGCTGAAATGAAATGAACGGCCAGTCTGATATGACTAACATATAAATTTTCATCGTTTAGTCCGCTTTGAACCATGATCCATCCTATTGCTCCCTGTAAACCACCAAGCAAAAATAGAATGATCATTGGCTTGACCATATTCCGCTCAATCTTCTTACTAATAAGAAAGTAAATGAATGGGAAAATGAATACCAATCCCATAAACCTTGCCCAGTCACGATGAAGCCATTCCCAAAAGAAAATAAACTTAAAATCACTTAAAGAGAAATGACTATTGAGATGTTTGAACTGAGCAATCTCCTTATATTTATTAAAAGCCTCTTGCCATGCCTGTTCATTCATTGGTGGAAATGCCCCTAATATGGGCTTCCATTCTGTAATAGACAAGCCCGATCCTGTTAAACGGGTAATACCCCCAATAACAACCTGGATCATGATCATGATCAAACCAACATACAACCAAATGACTACTAAACGATTATTCTTGGGCAAACCCATGGTCAGTGTTTTTAAAATAAGGGGACTGTGATAGCGAATTCAAATATCTGTATTAAAAAATTATTGTCATGAAAATTTAAACAAGTGAATGTCAAAATTGAAAAAATTCATGAATTTTATTTTAATAAATAACTGCTTCCACTGAGATGTTTTAAAACTCAATATTACATGAATCAAATTGGTGTTTTTATTTTTACCCATCCCATGAGCAGAAATTTTTGTAACATTTTTAATATTGAGAGTCAAAAAAATGTCAAATAAAAATCTGATAAATTATAAGACAAAATTCAATAATTTATTATTGATAATCATAAAATGTTAATCATCAATTACTTACACTCTATTGATTTATTAAAACCCAGAAATAAACTAATATTTTTCGTGTGAAATTCAAGCCATTAAAGGTCCAAAATCAAAAATAATAACTGTTAAGTTGCTTTATTCAGATAAATACCAAGAAACCTGAGTAAATTTATAATACCAATTATATTCTTAGGTCTTAAGCCTGTGAATAAAAAAATACGCTAATTCCTTTTGTATGAAAACACAGACAAACTCAGTCTTGAAGGCAATAAGGACAATGTCTTTATTCCTATTATTTATTGGATTAAACACGGCAAACCTGATTGCATCAGGAATGCAGTCAAACTTACGTGATTCGATCACCTTTGCTCAATATAAAGGTAAGGTTGCTGATAGCCAGAACAGAAGGGAATTAAGTTTTGCAAGCATATCATTATTGGGGACTAATATTTCAACGGTAACTAATAGTGAAGGTGAATTTTCCATTAAAATTCCTATCGCTAAGATTAATGGTCAATTGATGCTTAGCTATATCGGCTATAAAAACAAAGTAATCAACCTGAAAGAACTAAAGGCAGAAAACAATCTAATAAGTCTTGATCCTTATAATATTGCTCTTAGCGAGGTAATAGTAAGTACAAATGATGCAGAATTACTTTTGAAAAAAGTATTACAAAAAAGAGAAATGAATTACAGTGAAGATCAAAACCTGATGACTGGCTTTTACAGGGAGACAATTAAAAAACGTAAAACCTATGTTTCACTTTCTGAATCTGTAGTAGAAATTGAAAAACAACCCTATATGAGCAATACAAATGACTTAATCCAATTATTTAAGGGGAGAAAAAATACAGATTACACCAAACTTGACACGCTGACCTTTAAAATTCAGGGCGGACCATACAATACCATTTTTCTGGACATCATGAAATATCCTGATATTATTTTCACTGATAATCCATTAGCGAACTACACATTTTCCCTTGAAAACAACACGCAGATAGATAATAGAAAGGTTTATGTTTTATCTTTCAAACAGCAAGCGAAAATCACTGAACCACTTTATTTCGGAAGATTATACATTGATACCGAGAGCTTGGCAGTAATCAGTGCCACTTTCAACCTCAATGTTGAAAACAGAAAAGCAGTAAGTAATATGGTAACCCAGAAAAAACCTGTTGGTGCAGACGTATATCCAACACTAGCAACTTACCAAATTAACTACCGTGAGAGCAATGGAAAGTGGATTTTTGGATATTCCCGTGGCGATATTATTTTCAGAGTAAACTGGGATAAAAAACTATTTAATACAACTTATGAATCAACCATAGAAATGGCTGTAACAGATTGGAAAAAAGGATTTAATGACCCAAAAAAATCGACCGAAAAACTCAGACAAAATGTGATCATGATCGATAAAGTATCAAATTTTGCTGATTCTGAATTCTGGGGCGAATTCAATATCATTGAACCGGAAAAATCAATTGAAACTGCCATTAAGAAAATACAAAAAAGGATGTAGATTTCGTATTTTGAAAGCTTTTCAATGATCAGTTAAGAAAAAATTTTAACGGATTTCCTGTTTTGAGAACAATTTCCTATCAGCATAAAACGTACCAAAAGGAATTAAAGAGGCAATAAAGCTCATTGTTAGTTTCCAGAATGACCATTTATACAAATAGCTTACCTGGATTAGCAAAATTATGTAAAGAATAAAAAGTAATCCATGAACCATACCTACCACATAATTTGGGCCTGGCATATCATACCTATATTTAAGTATCATAGTAAATCCGATCAATAGAAATGAACAACCTTCTACAAATGCGATGAAACGAAATCTATCAAGTGGAGTTTTAAACATGGTAGTATAAATTTATAATTTCCTCGAAAATATAGAAAATCAGGAAAAGTAAAATCAGCTGAAAGTAAATCCTTCAATTCTTCTAAAAAAACATCATCGATACTTATTCATAAAGGTCAAGATCATACTATACATTTGATTATTCCGAAAGATCATTTGCGTAATCATTCCAATGTGCCTTTTTCTTTTTACAATATTAATTTCTATAGGATTATTTGCCGCAATTTGAACTTTGTAAAGGCGATCTGACTGAAGTTTAATAGCAGGATAAGTATGTTCACCAACAAAGATCAGAAAGGGATTTTGTACATTTTCAAGGTAAAACATTGGAGAACCTGTTTTCCATATATTCTCATCCTTTGAAAACGTTTTTAAAAAGCTCTTCGTTCGCCTATTTTTCTTAGCTACATTCAGATATTCGAACATATCAAGCCCGAATCCATCGTTCAAGATCACTGCTTTTATTGGGTTTGAAATACCTGCCTTTTTAAAAAATCTTGGATCATTATTGATCAATGCAGCTAGATGCCCTCCTGCAGAATGGCCCATTACAAAAATCCTCTCTGGACTTCCGCCATAGGTTGCAATGCTATCTCTTACCCACTTTAGGGCCTCAGAACAATCATATGCCATTTCTTCATACTGCGATTTGGGACTTAAACTATAATTGATGATCACTGAGATGACATTTTTGCTGGCCATATTTTTCCCAAGCCACCAATAGGTATCCTTTTTCCCACTATTCCAGGATCCTCCATGAATAAAAACCAGAACATCTTTAGGAGTTTCTGTATTTTTTGGATAATATACATCTAAAAAATTTCTAATATTCTGCGATTGACCTCTATAAGAGATATCTCGTTTAATACCTATACCGCCAAAAGCAGCTGCAATTTCAGAAAGCAAAAAAAGCATAAGAAATAAGTATAGTTTCATTTAATTAGAGGATCTTTTTCTTTGGTAAAATGATTATAAACCAAGCCATCTAACCAGGCAGGCAATACTTTATTGAGGAATACAGTAAGTTTTCCTTGTGAGGTCATGATTAGGGAACGTTTACGTTTTTCAATTCCTTTGACAATAATTTCAGCAACTTCATCAGAGCTCATCATTTTTGCTTCGTCCATACTGGTCTCACCCTGGGATGTCCCATCTTTAGCAAGTGCAACATTTCGAATATTAGATGCTGTAAATCCCGGTGATGCGATCATCACATGTAAACCGGTTTTTAAGTTTTCAACCCGTAAAGATTCCAGGAAGCCATTTAAAGCAAATTTCGAAGCAGAGTAACCGGTTCTTCCTGGAAGTCCGCGGTATCCAGCTATCGAGGAAACTCCAACAACAGAACCTTTATGTTTAATTAATTCAGGCAAGGCATATTTCGTACAATAAACAGCACCCCAAAAATTAACATCCATTAAATTACGCAAAACCAGCAGATCAAGATCCTTAAATAAGGCACGCATAGAAATACCCGCATTATTTATAAGCACATCAATTCGCTTAAAAGCAGTTTTTGCCTGATTGATCAACTCCATGCAATCTGATTCTTTTGAAACATCGCACTGTACGGCAATAGCCTTAATTCCAAAACGTTGTTCAAGATCCTGGGCTATTTCACAAAGCGTAACATATTGACGTGCACCAAGCACCAGATTAGCCCCCCTTTTTGCAAACTGCTCGGCACAGGATTTACCTATTCCTGATGATGCGCCGGTTATAATCACCGTTTTATTTTTGAGATCCATTCTAAAGGATTAAAATTTATTATAAATCATTAAGATTTGCGCCAGGTCATCTGGCAAGAGAGTTTTCATACGGAATGCGCGTTGCAATTGATCTGCCCAAAGTAATTTCATCCACGTATTCTAATTCTCCTCCAAAAGCTATACCACGGGCAATGGTACTGATTTGAATTCCTGAATCTTTAAGCTTCTTATACAGATAAAAAATAGTTGTATCACCCTCCATCGTTGCACTTATAGCAAGTATAACTTCTTTTATCCCACCTGCATTAACCCGCTCTACAAGTCCTTCTATTTTAAGATCTGATGGACCAACACCATCCATAGGAGATATTAAGCCACCTAATACATGATAAACTCCCTGAAAAGTACCGGTATTTTCAATGGCCATCACGTCACGGGTATCTTCAACTACACAAACAAGTGATCTGTCTCGTTTTACTGAACTGCAAATCTGACACATAGGATGATCAGCAATATTATAGCATACTTCACAAAATCGAATATCCCTTTTTAAAACAGTGAGGGCATTACTAAACTTCTCTATATCAGCATTCGGCTGATTTAGCAAATGCAATACTAAGCGTAATGCTGTTTTCTGACCAATTCCAGGTAATGCAGAAAATTCATTGACTGCGTTTTCCAGCAGTTTAGAAGAAAAATTCATTCTGCAAATTTAAATTTAAAACTTAATCTTTACACATCTTGTTGAAGGATAAATTCAGACAATAATCTTCTTGCCGAATTGCATCAATACGATAAATGATTTAAATGAATTAAGAACTTTATTGTTAATTTAGACTACTATCACAATAAATAAACTTTATGGCTCCAGGAATTTTACTCAGTTTTTTAATTGGATATTTTCTAATCTTATTAGGAATATCATACTTCACTTCAAAGAAATCATCTGATAATTCTACTTTTTTTACAGCAAACAGGAATTCTAAATGGTATCTGGTTGCTTTTGGAATGATCGGAACAGCATTATCCGGAGTGACTTTTATCTCTGTTCCTGGAGAAGTAGGTAATCCGGCAGGAAATGAATTCAAATACTTTCAGTTCGTACTTGGAAATGCAATAGGCTTTATCCTGATAGCAACAGTCTTACTTCCCCTGTACTACCGCATGAACCTGACCTCAATCTATACGTATATTGAAGAGCGACTTGGTACATACAGTTATAAAACTGCAGCAAGCATTTTTCTTTTAAGCCGCACCATTGGATCGTCATTCAGACTTTATTTAGTCGTGATTGTATTGCAGCGCTTCATTTTTGATTCCTATGGAATACCCTTTTGGGCTACA
>JBIIWE010000150.1:0-6121 GCA_044339075.1 Daejeonella sp.
ACACTAACTTGCGAAGTACCTTCTACTGCTGGAAGATTACGGGTTTCCTGATAATTCCTGATCCTTTCTTCTGTTATAGTAAGTTCTGGCAAATCCAAGCTTGAATTTTCAAACCCTATTTCATTTAATGAGGGAAATGAAAATTCCCTGCTTTTAAAAAATGATGAAAAATGTAATTCAGAAGGAAAAATAAGCAGAGTTTGCTGAATAAACTTCTCTTTCCATTTCCTTGAATAAGGTGTAAAAATAGTATATGGTGTACCATCTGCTTTCATCACTTCCGATTTCTCAAATATCACCTGGTCCTTGAATGTCTTAAAAGTGATACTTTTAGATTCTAAAAGGGCTTTGATCTTCAAATCGCGGTTGATGGCATATGGTTCATAATCATGATTTACATAAACCTCCCGGACTGAATACTCCTCTGTTAGTTTATCAAATGCCTTTTCGACCTTTTCATGAAGTATATAAATTGAAGACCCATTTTGCTTTAGGCTGTTATTTAATTGCTCTAAAGTTTGATGTATAAATTCAACTCTTTTATCTTTTTTATCGGAAAGTTTATCGAGTATATCGGGGTCAAATATGAAGATCGGAAGAACCGGGTATTTACCATTTAATGCATTAAATAAGGCATTATTATCAAATAATCTTAAATCACGTCTAAACCAGAATATGCTAACTTCTTTTTTCATTAATTTAAAAGACAAGGGAAGAATTAATGTGAATAGATTTCTTTAAGTGCTTCATCTAGGCCGGCATACTTGAACTTAAAACCAGTATTAATTAGCTTTTGAGATGTGGTATGGTTACTTATTAATATGACATCACTCATTTCACCCAATACTAACTTTAATATCAATTCAGGAACTTTTATAGGCCAAACTGGACGAAAAAGAGTTTTAGCTAATATCTTTGTGAATTCAAGATTAGTTACCGGAATTGGGCTGCATGCATTATAAGTTCCGATCAGTTTTGAATTTTCGATGGCTTTTTCAAATACAGCAAGGAGGTCTGTAACATGAATCCATGGCATCCATTGTTTTCCAGATCCTAGTGGTGCTCCTAAAAACAAACTGACAGGTGTTTCAAGTTTAGATAATGCCCCCCCTTGCTTTGAAAGAACTAAACCAATTCTAAACTTTACCAATCTGACTCCAAATTTAAGTCCCTCATCAACGGCTTTCTCCCACTGCTGACAGCAATCAGCGAGAAAACCAGTTCCATTAGCGCTATTTTCGTTTAATATCTCATCAGCACGATCTCCGTAGAAACCTACTGCTGATGCAGATATAATTGTTTTAACAGGAGCTTTAGTCTCTTCAATAGCCTTGTACAATAATCTTGTTGATAAAACCCTGCTATCAATTATTAGCTGCTTGCGACTTTTAGTCCATCTTGCATCTGCTATTCCCGCTCCTGCTAAATGAATAATCGTATCTACACCATTTAATGCGTCATTATCAATAGTCTGCTCTGTAATATCCCATTTAAATGCCTTTACTCCCTTCAATTTGTCCGGATTTCTGGAAAGAATAGAAACAAAATGTCCTTTATCCTGAAGATTTCTGATCAATTTTGTACCAATTAAACCACTGGCTCCGGTTATCAGAATGTTTTTCTTTGGGGTTTGATCAGGGGTATTCATGAATTTTTAATGAGAGTAGTTAAATAAATTTTTTGAAATTCAAAGGTAGTCTTAAATTCCAGCCTTAGGGAAAAGTCTGTTTAGTGCCTGCTCTCTAAATTTAAATATACTTTCAACCTTCTTTTTCACAAAAACAACATGTGCAATATCTCCAAGAATTCCAAGCGGAAGCTCATAGTTAACTTCATCTTTTACAAGAACACCATTTTCCATTTGTACAAACGAATGTGTGTGCTCCCAGATCTTGTAAGGTCCTTTTAGTTGTCTGTCGGAAAAGAAATTTGGTTTATTCACCTTAAATATTTCAGTTTGCCATGGCAATGGAATTCCCATAACAGGTCTAACAATATAATCGATTAGCATCCCTTCAAAAACCTCCTGATCACCAAGATCTGAAAGTATTTTAAAACTCATTTCAGGAGGCGTAATTTTTGAAAGATTCTTAGCTGAAGAGAAAAAATCCCAGGCTTCTTCAATACTGATCGGTAATAAATGCTCGGCATAATAATGATAAATCATTGATGTTATTTAGATGGTAAATTTTCTTTTAATTCGGCCATGCAGATCTTAAGCCATGGAGTGTATAATTCAGGATTCAATCCAATTTCCATTTCAAGGTCGGGTATACTGATATATTTCCATCCCTGAACTTCGTTTAGATTAATTTCAGGTTCCTGGTCTGTTTGACCAATAAAAACATGGTCATATTCGTGCTCAATTAATCCATTTAAGAATTCGAATTGATATAGAAAACTGAACCTGAACTGAAGTTTAGCTTTCATTCCCATTTCTTCATACAATCTGCGATTGCAGGCCTCCAGTGTACTTTCTCCAGGTCTTGGATGGCTACAGCAGGTATTTGTCCATAATCCAGGAGAATGATATTTACCATTAGCTCTTTGCTGAAGAAGAAGTTCTGCTTGGGAATTAAATATAAATATGGAGAAAGCTCTATGGAGCAAGCCTTCAAGATGTACCGATAACTTATCCTGAACACCTATTTGTATATCTTGTTCATTAACAAGAATAAGTAATTCATTTTGGCCGTCAATAAAATCCTTTTTCATTCTATTTTGAATGTTTTAACAGGAATTCGCTTATTATTTTTTGCAATTCCTGATCCTTTAGTTTTGGTAAAGATTGGGAAATGAATGTTCTATCAAGATTTATATCACTATTGTAATTTAAAAATCCCGGAACATTAGTTTGAATCGTGTACCGTAAAAACCGGAGTTCCACATTATTGAGATCTGCCTTAATTGCACTTTCAAGCATAAGCTTTCCTTTCTTAAAATACGATAATTTACTAAAAGGGTTAAAGGCATGTTTAGCCATTAACATGGTTGCTCCCCCCCTATATCCAAATAACAATGGATTATTAGTTTCATTAAATGGGACCAGCAAACTAATCAACTTATTGCAGGCTTTTTCATTTGATGTAGCATGATGAAGCATGATTCTGACATCTTTAATTACTGGCACATTAGAGAATACTAAAGAGCTGTAAAAAAGAAGTAAGAAACACAGGCTATTTTTCATACCCAATTCATTTTATTTTGGACCATGCAATTGATCATGAGACCGAATTTTCTTCCATTATTAATTCTAACTCTTTCAGTTAGTACACGTTTAGCAGGAAGTTTCTTGATTTTATCAAAAAGAGATTTATAATAAACGTAAGCCAGAAAAACTCCCCCTTTAGAAGTTGAAGGAAGCATTTTTATACCCTTTAAAGCTATCTTAAAATCCTCTTCAATTTCTTTTTCAATTTCAGCTTTTATCTCAGTATTAAATTCAGATATATTAACGTTTGGAAAATAGCTTCTTCCTAATACTTGATAATCATCTTTCAAGTCTCTCAAAAAGTTAACTTTTTGAAAAGCTGCTCCCAACTTCATGGCATAAGGTTTCATTTTCTGAAATTCGGCAAGGTCACCTTCTGTGAATACATGTAAACACATAAGTCCTACAACTTCTGCTGAACCTAATATGTATTGTTTATACTTTTCAGGTGTATATTCTACTTTCTCGAGATCCATTTCCATGCTGTACATAAAGGTTTCAACCAGATCTGTACTGATGTTGTATTGATGAACTGCTTGCTGAAATGAATTTAAAATTGGATTAAGAGAAATTTTACTCTCAATGGCAGCAAATGTCTCATCTTTAAATTTTGCAAGTAAAAATTTCTTATCGAATCCATCAAAACTATCCACTATTTCATCTGCAAGGCGAACGAATCCATAAATAGAATAAACTGCATTCCTCAGGCGATTATTTAAAAAATAAATACCCATTGAAAAACTGGTACTATAGGCACGGGTGGTCATTTTACTAACTTCCACCGAAAGATTATCATATAGTAATTTCATTTCTCTAAGATTTTAAATATTTCATTAATTGTCCGGCGGCAACTTTTCCTGAAATAATGGCAGGAGGAACACCCGGACCAGGCACTGTTAGTTGGCCCGTATAAAACATATTTTTAATATTTTTATTTCTAATACTTGGTTTTAAGTTGGCAGTTTGCATTAACGTGTTTGCAAGGCCGTATGCATTACCTTTAAATGCGTTATAATCAGTCACAAAATCCTTTACACAGTAAGATTTTTTATAATCAATATGATCACTAATATCTTCGTGAATGTGTTTTCCTAAACGATCGACCATGATTTTGAAGTATTTCTCTCTTAATTCTTCAGTATCCTCTAAGCCAGGTGCTAATGGCATCAGGAAAAATAGATTTTCATGACCTTCAGGTGCTACAGAATCATCCGATTGAGATGGACAGCAAACATAAAATAATGGCTTACTTGGCCATTTGGGATCTTTATAAATCTCAATGGAATGCAGTTCCAGATCCTCATCAAAAAAGAGTGTATGATGCTGAAGATATTTGATTCTGGTATTTAACCCAACATAAAATATCAAGGCCGAAGGTGCAAAGGTTTTTTTATTCCAATAACTCTCTTTATAATTACGATGAGTCTCAGGAAGCAACTTAGCCTCAACATGATGATAGTCTGCAGAGGCAATAACAGCGTCACAATCTATTTTTTCTCCATTGACCATTATACTATTTGTTTTGTTACCCTGAACAATTATTTGATCTACAGAGGCATTGAAATGAAATTTAGCTCCATTTCTTTTACCAACCTCCATCATAGCATTGATCACTTCACCAAAACCACCTTCGGGGTACCAAGTACCTAGCTTTAATCCTGCATAATTCATCAGGCTGTAGAGTGCTGGTGTATCCTGTGGCATTGCCCCAAGAAATAAAACAGGAAATTCCATGAGAGAAATTAATTTGGGATTAGAGAAAAATTTCCTGACATGTTTACGAAAAGAACTAAATACCTGAAGTCTGAATGTTCCTTTAATAAGTTCTATATCAGCAAATTCTAATAAAGAAAGACCAGGATTATAAATCAGGTTTCCCATCCCTGTTTCATATTTATACTGTGCCTCTTCCATAAATTTATCAAGCTGGGCAGCACCCCCCTTTTCTATTGATTCAAACATCCTTGACAGATCCGAATATTTTTCAGGAACACTCATTATTTCTCCCTGTGGAAATACAACATCAAACGAGGGATTTAATAATTTTAATTTATAAAAGTCTGAAACCTTATAATTAAAGTCAGAAAAGAACTTTTCAAAAACATCAGGCATCCAATACCAACTTGGACCCATATCAAATAAATAGTTATTTACCTTCAATTGACGGGCTCTACCTCCGGCTGTTTCATTTTTTTCGAATACATGAACTTCATGTCCTGCAGCAGAAAGATATGCAGCGGAACTCAATCCTGAAAAACCTGAACCAATGACAATTACTTTAGACATTATATCGATGTAAAAGTGTTTAATATTTCGCTTGAATTAATAACAAGTTCAAGGCTTTCAATTGATTGAAGGTATTCTGTATTGACTTTTAAATTAATCTGGCTAATTAATTTATTATTCCCAGCCAAATAAATTTTATTGCCCAAAAAAGAGGAGGCTAGATCATCTAAGTTTTTTTGTATTTGTTCCGGCAAGTCGTAATGAACTAAAAATATTAAAAGGTTTTGAGGTTTAATATGATTAATAGCAGAAATAACAGACTCGAATGGAAGATTACTTCCCAGATAAATCACTTTTTTTCCTAAAAGTCGAATGACGAGTTGAGCATAAATTAAACCTATCTCATGAAACTCATTTTCAGGTAAAAATAATAACCAGCTTTCAGATGAAGGATCAGGTGCATCTAATGAGTCTATAAAAGCTAAAAGCTTCTGCCTAACCATATTACTTATAAAATGTTCATGTGCAGTAGGTAAACAATCAGAAGCCCACATAAAGCCTATACGCTCCATCATTGGATATATAACTTTTATATAAGCATCTTTCATGCCGAACTTTAAAACACAGTCAGAAAATATAAATTCAAAATAATTGGTATCATAACTAATACTTGCAGCAATTAAT
>JBIIWE010000149.1:0-6121 GCA_044339075.1 Daejeonella sp.
TCCATCTCACCAAAACGCTGACCACCAAACTGGGCTTTACCACCCAATGGTTGTTGTGTAATCAATGAATATGGTCCGATTGAACGAGCGTGCATTTTATCATCAACCATGTGACCCAGTTTCAGCATATAAATAATACCAACTGTAGTCTGCTGATCAAAACGATCTCCGGTTAAACCATTGTATAAATAGGTTCTTCCTGACTTAGGAATTCCAGCTTTATCAACCCATTCTTCAACTTCATCATGAGATGCTCCGTCAAAGATCGGTGTAGCGAACTTCATCCCAAGTTCTTTACCAGCCCATCCTAAAACAGTCTCATAGATCTGTCCAAGGTTCATACGTGATGGTACACCAAGTGGATTAAGTACGATATCCACAGGAGTTCCGTCTTCAAGGAAAGGCATGTCTTCATCGCGAACGATTCTTGCAACAATACCTTTATTACCGTGACGACCCGCCATTTTATCACCTACTTTAAGCTTACGTTTTTTAGCAACATAAACTTTAGCCATTTGAACAATTCCTGATGGAAGCTCATCACCTACACTGATCGCAAACTTATCACGCTTGTAAGCACCAAGTTCTTCGTTCAGTTTAATGTTGTAGTTGTGAAGAGTTTGTTTAATCAGCTCATTCTTGTCCTCATCCGTTGTCCATTTAGTTGGGTTTACGTTTGCATATTCAAGCTCAGTTAGTATCTTCTGGGTGAATTTTACACCTTTAGCTACCAGCAGCTCTTTATACACATTAAATACACCCTGTGATGTTTTACCATTCACAATAACGAACAATTTCTCAATCAAGGTTTCTTTCAATTCCTTAACTGCTTTATTGTGCTTAGTGTCTAACTTCTCAATAAGAGCTTTCTCTTCTTGTTTAGTAGTTTTCTTAGCACGTGAGAATAATTTAGTATCGATAACTACACCATGAATTGATGGAGGAGTTTTCAACGATGCATCCTTCACATCACCTGCTTTGTCACCAAAGATTGCACGTAAAAGTTTTTCTTCCGGTGAAGGATCAGACTCTCCCTTCGGAGTGATCTTACCAATCAGAATATCACCTTCTTTAATTTCTGCCCCAACGCGGATAATTCCGTTTTCGTCAAGATCTTTAGTAGCTTCTTCTGAAACGTTAGGAATATCAGGAGTCAATTCTTCTTCACCACGTTTTGTATCACGAACCTCTAATTCAAATTCTTCAATATGTAGAGAGGTAAAGATATCTTGTGAAACAACACGCTCTGAAATAACGATCGCATCCTCAAAGTTAAACCCTTGCCAAGGCATGAATGCAACTTTAAGATTTCTTCCTAATGCTAATTCTCCATTTTGAGTTGCATAACCTTCACAAAGAACCTGTCCTTTTTCAACTTTCTGACCTTTTCTAACGATAGGCTTCAAGTTAATACAAGTACTCTGGTTAGTTTTCTTGAACTTGATCAGGCGATATGATTTAACTTCACCTTCAAAAGATACAAGAACATCATCCTCATTTCTTTCATAACGAATACGGATCTCATTGGCATCTACATACTCAACAACTCCGGTACCTTCAGCATTAATAAGTGTACGTGAATCACGGGCTACACGGGCTTCAAGACCAGTTCCAACAATCGGAGCTTCGGGACGTAACAAAGGTACAGCCTGACGTTGCATGTTGGATCCCATCAATGCACGGTTAGCATCATCATGCTCCAGGAAAGGAATCAACGATGCAGCAATAGAAGTGATCTGATTTGGAGCAATGTCCATTAGATCTAACTTCTTAGGCTCAATGATCGGGAAGTCGCCTTCATAACGTGCCTTTACATGCGGAGTTTCAAAATTACCTTTATCATCGTAAACTGCATTTGCCTGACCAATAGTTTTTCCTTCTTCATCTTCTGCAGAAAGGTAAATTACTGGTTCTTCAACTACAACACGACCATCTTCTACCTTACGGTAAGGAGTTTCGATAAAACCAAGGTTATTGAT
Organism: Daejeonella sp.; assembly: GCA_044339075.1. Lineage (GTDB taxonomy): Bacteria > Bacteroidota > Bacteroidia > Sphingobacteriales > Sphingobacteriaceae > Daejeonella. The sequence continues at coordinate 1,980 of JBIIWE010000149.1, forward strand.
CTTAGCATGAACACAAAGAGAAGATATCAAACCAATATTCGGTCCCTCAGGAGTTTCAATTGTACATAAACGGCCATAATGGGTATAATGAACATCACGAACCTCAAAACCTGCACGCTCACGAGAAAGACCACCTGGGCCTAAGGCAGAAAGACGACGCTTGTGCGTAATCTCTGCAAGAGGATTAGTTTGGTCCATGAACTGAGACAACTGGTTCGTTCCGAAAAACGAGTTGATCACTGAAGATAATGTACGTGCATTGATCAGGTCAGTTGGTGTGAATACTTCGTTATCACGAATGTTCATTCTTTCACGGATGGTACGAGCCATACGTGCAAGACCAACACCAAATTGTGCATAAAGTTGTTCACCAACTGTACGAACACGACGGTTTGACAAGTGATCAATATCATCCACCTCTGCTTTAGAGTTGATCAATTTGATCAAATACTTAACAATGGCAATGATATCCTGCTTGGTTAAAACTTTAGTTTCAACAGGAGTACTTAATTTCAATTTACGATTGATGCGGTAACGACCTACATCACCAAGATCATATCTCTTATCAGAGAAGAATAAACGATCGATGATACCACGAGCTGTTTCTTCATCAGGTGGTTCAGCATTACGTAATTGACGATAGATATGTTCTACCGCTTCCTTCTCAGAGTTTGAAGTATCTTTTTGTAAAGTATTGTATATAATGGTATAATCACCGCTGTTAACAGCATCCTCTTTGGTAAGGATAATTGTTTTAACACCAGCTTCGATGATCATATCGATATGCTCGTCTTCTAAAACGGTTTCACGTTCCATAATGATCTCATTACGATCAATTGAAACCACTTCACCTGTATCTTCATCCACAAAATCTTCGACCCATTTCTTGAGCACTCTTGCTGCAAGTTTACGGCCTACGGCTTTCTTCAAACCAGATTTGCTAACTTTAACTTCATCCGCTAACTCGAATAATTCAAGGATGTCCTTATCAGAATCATAACCGATAGCACGCAATAAGGTGGTTACCGGGAATTTTTTCTTACGATCAATGTATGCATACATGACATTATTGACGTCAGTTGCAAACTCAATCCAGGAACCTTTGAAAGGAATTACACGGGCTGAATATAATTTGGTTCCGTTGGTATGACGGCTTTGGCCGAAGAATACTCCCGGAGAGCGGTGCAATTGAGAAACGATTACGCGCTCTGCTCCATTTATCACAAAGGTTCCTTTAGGAGTCATGTATGGGATAGTTCCCAAATAAACATCCTGAACTATTGTTTCAAAATCTTCATGTTCTGCATCATTACAAGATAAGCGAAGCTTAGCCTTAAGAGGAACACTGTACGTTAAACCACGCTCAATACATTCATGTATGTCATAGCGCGGGGGATCAATGAAATAATCAAGAAATTCTAAAACGAATATATTTCTTGAATCAGAGATCGGAAAATTTTCGGAGAAAACTTTAAACAAACCTTCCTGATGGCGGTTGTCTGAAGTGGTTTCAAGCTGAAAAAATTCCTTGAAAGATTGTAATTGAACATCCAGAAAATCAGGATAATCCATTACATGCTTACTGGTAGCAAAATTTACTCTTTCGTTGTGCTTAATTTTGTTTGCCAAGGGACTGAGAATTTAGTTTAGTAAATAAACTGCGACCTGTTGTGCCAATATTACGGCGATGTAGATCATACATAAAATGGATATTATACAAATGGCAATAGACCCCGACAAAAATCGGGGTCTAAACCATAATTTATGAGTTAAGAATTACTTAATCTCAACAGTAGCTCCAGCTTCTTCTAATGCTTTTTTCAATGACTCAGCTTCTGCTTTATCTACACCAGTTTTAACTTCTTTTGGTGCTGCATCAACTAAATCCTTAGCTTCTTTCAAACCCAGACCAGTAAGGTCTTTCACAAGTTTAACTACACCTAATTTAGCACCACCAGCTTCTTTCAATATTACATCGAAAGAAGTTTGTTCTGCTGCTGCTGCTGGTGCATCACCACCACCAACTGCTGCCACTGCTACTGCTGCTGCAGCAGGCTCTATACCATACTCATCTTTAAGGATTTGAGCTAATTCGTTAACTTCTTTTACTGTTAAGTTTACTAATTGCTCAGCAAACGATTTTAAATCTGCCATTTTATTTTAATTTTAAAATTTCTGTACTTGAATAATTTAATCGAACTTTTAGGTGCCCGTTAACCTCTTTCTTGTAATGTTTTAACAATTCCTGCAAGTTTGTTACCACCAGACTGTAAGCCTGAAATAACATTTTTAGCTGGAGATTGTAGCAATGCAATGATGTCAGCAACTAACTCTTCCTTAGATTTAAGGTTTACCAGGGCATCTAACTGATTATCGCCAATGAAAATTGATGAATCAATATATGCAGCTTTAAGTACCGGTTTATCACTAGTTCTTCTCAATTGCTTGATCAACTTTGCCGGAGCATTAGCTGACTTAGAGAATAAAATAGATGAAGATCCTTTAAGTACTTCAAACATTTCACTAAAATCACCTTCAGATGCCTCCATGGCCTTTCTGATCAGTTTGTTTTTAGCTACCTGCATTTTGATACCATTCTCGAAACATTTGCGGCGAATATCATTTACTTTTGCTACAGACAGGTTTGCGGTGTCGGCAATATAAAAATTACCATACTCAGCAATCGTCTCTGTTAAAGCAAGAACAACTTCGTGTTTTTCTTCTTTTCTCATGATTAGATTCCCGCTACTGATTTAGTTTCAATTTCGATTCCCGGACTCATTGTCGAAGAGATATGAATGCTCTTGAAATAAGTTCCTTTTGCTGCCGATGGTTTCAATTTAGAAATCGTTTGAATTACTTCTAACGCATTTTCATAGATTTTATCAGCATCAAATGATACTTTTCCGATCGAAGTATGAATGATTCCTGTTTTGTCAACTTTGAAATCGATCTTACCACCTTTAACATCACTAACAGCTTTACCCACATCTGTGGTAACTGTTCCTGATTTAGGGTTTGGCATAAGGTTACGCGGACCTAAAACACGGCCGAGTTTACCTACTTTAGCCATAACGCTAGGCATGGTAATAATGATATCAACGTCAGTCCATCCACCTTCTATTTTGGCAATATATTCATCCAAACCTACGAAATCTGCGCCTGCTGCTGTAGCCTCTGCTTCCTTATCAGGAGTACAAAGTACCAATACACGGACAGTTTTACCGGTTCCATGAGGAAGTGTTGCGATACCTCTTACCATTTGATTCGCTTTACGAGGATCAACGCCTAAGCGTACGTCCAGGTCAACCGATGCATCAAACTTGGTAGTGGTAATATCTTTAACTAATGCCGCAGCCTGAGTTAAAGTATATGCTTTACCTTCCTCAATTTTTGAATGTGCCTGTTTTTGATTTTTTGTTAATCTAGCCACTTCTTAAACTGATTTTATAAAATTAATTGTTCCAGGGTGCATCACCGCTAACGGTAATTCCCATACTGCGTGCTGTACCTGCAACCATTTTCATGGCTGATTCGACAGTAAATGCATTCAAATCGGTCATTTTATCTTTAGCAATGCTTTCAACCTGATCCCAGTTTACACTAGAAACTTTTTTACGGTTAGGCTCTGCTGAACCACTCTTTAAACCTGTTGCATCCAATAATTGGATAGCTACAGGAGGAGTTTTAATGATAAAATCAAATGACTTGTCTACATATACAGTGATTACAACCGGTAAAACTTTACCAGGCTTATCTTGGGTACGCGCATTAAATTGCTTGCAAAACTCCATGATGTTCACCCCTTTTGCTCCCAATGCGGGACCAACTGGTGGAGATGGATTTGCAGCGCCGCCTTTGATCTGTAACTTTATTAAAGCACCGACTTCTTTTGCCATTTTTATTTATTTGTTTTTAACTCAATGTTAGTAGTGGAAGCTATGTAACATTTAAGACCTTTAAGTTGAAAGTTATAGGTTATACGTTATAATTTATAAGTCCTAGGTTGTAAGTTTCGCGACTTACAACTTATGACTTACTACTTACTACTTACTACTCCTTTTCAACTTGCATATAATTCAACTCAAGTGGTGTTCTTCTTCCGAAGATCTTAACCATAACCTTAAGTTTCTTTTTCTCTT
>JBIIWE010000151.1:0-6096 GCA_044339075.1 Daejeonella sp.
TGAAAATGCTTGCTGAATTGGTTTTTCTTTTCCCTGTTTGCCGCTTTGGAAAAAGAATGAAACTGTTGTATTATCTGCCATTCCTTAATTTAATTCATATGTTCTACCTAGTTTATATAGGTATAGCTGGCAATTCAGGTAAATACAAATGGAAGGGCCGACTGGTAAGGTAAGTTGTTTCAAAATAATTTATTTGTAAGTCATGAGTGGAGTATTTTAAAATTGCCGTATTTAATTGCACTTTCATCCTCATTATTTAGAACCAACATCTTGAAACCCGATTTTTAAAACACCCAAACCATAATCGCTGGGTAATAATTTCTTGTTATTTTAGTTTAATTATTAAATTTATAGGTAATCACACCCCAAACATATCGAATTGTCAAAAAAATCGGATTCAATTCTTATTGATGAAAGTGAGTTAATTCAGCTTCTCTTGAAGCGTCAGGCTGAACTGAACTCTTTACTTGAAATTACTCAGGCTATCAATAATAATAGTGCATCCTCAGCACTTTTTGAAATGGTGGAGGTAATTCTGAATGTTCATTTAAAAATCCGAAGGATTCGTTTGCTAATTCGTGAGGGAGAACATTTTTATTGCGCAACAAGATTTGGCGGTGAATTTGAAAATGCAAAGATTCTTCAGCAAACCTGCCATGCACTAGGTAATTTTAAGGAAATAACCTCATTAAAATTAAATGCAAATCCTCTGCTAAATAAATACGAATACTTTGTACCTGTATTTCATAAAGATGAATTTCTTGCTTTTGTTTTAATTGGAGATTGTGATAGCGGTCAGAATCTGCTGAGTAATGATCTTGACTTTATTCAAACATTGATCAATATGATCGTTGTTGCTCTTGAGAATAAGAAGCTTTTTAAGGAGAGGGTAGATAGGGAACGGTTGCAACGGGATATGGAACTTGCTGTGGAAGTCCAGGGAATGCTCATTCCAAGGAGTTTACCCAAAAGGGGAGCGGTTGAGGTAGGAGCAACCTATCTTCCAAATGAGAATATTGGCGGCGATTATTTTGATTTCATTAGAACGGGTCCGAATGAATTTCTTTGGTGTATTGCCGATGCATCAGGAAAAGGGGTCTCTGCGGCCTTGCTTATGGCGAACCTTCAGGCAAGTCTCAGAGCATGGGCATCTGTTGAGAGTGATCTTGTGAAAGTTATAGAGCGATTGAATGAGATTGTGGTTTCAAATACAAATGGAGAGCGTTTTATTACTTTATTTCTCGGTCTTTATAATGAGTCAAGCAGGGAATTACACTACGTGAATGCAGGTCATAATCCTCCCTTATTGATTAGGGATGCTGAGGTCAAGTTTTTAAAGGAGGGAACTACGATAATTGGTGCATTCGATACCCTGCCCAAGGTCAGTGTTGGGAGAGAAATTTTAACTCCGGGGAGTATAATTTTTAATTATACTGATGGTCTTTTAGAAAGTCCCAATGAAGAGGTCTACGTATCAGATGAAGAACTTGTTAGGCATCTGATGCAAAATAAAGATTTTCCTGTTGATAGCCTGAATGAAAATATATTGAGAGATATTCAATTTGCAAACAATGCAGTTATGAATTCGGATGATATTACGATCCTGACTATTCGTGTACTCTAAAACTAGTGGAAATAATGCTTTTGTTATCCGTTTTTTCTGATATTTAACTATGCTGCTACCTTATTTTCAGGATGAACTGATTGAAGCGGGTTGTGATGAGGCTGGTAGAGGTTGCCTGGCCGGACCAGTTTTTGCAGCAGCAGTGGTCCTTCCCAAAAATTTTGCTCATAAAATGCTAAGGGATTCTAAAAAGCTAAATGAAAAAAATCGTGCTGACTTAAGAATAATAATTGAGCAGGAAGCCCTGGCCTTTGCCGTATCCATGGTTGATCATCAGGAGATCGACAAGATCAACATTCTGAATGCATCAATTAAGGCCATGCATCTGGCACTTGAGCAGCTCAGTTTTCGCCCAGGCTTCGTGATCATTGATGGTAACCGCTTCAAGCCTTTTCAGGGTATTCCATTTGAATGTGTTGTAAAAGGCGATGATAAATATTACTCCATTGCGGCAGCTTCTATTCTTGCAAAGACCTATCGGGATGATTATATGCTTCAACTCTCAGCTGAATATCCAAACTACGACTGGGCAAATAATAAGGGCTATCCTACCATAAAGCATCGGAATGCAGTAATGACTTTCGGTTTAACGCCCTATCATCGCAAAACTTTCCGGATAACAGACCCTCAGCTCTGCCTTCCAATCTGACCTTGAGAGGTTGAAAAAAATAGAGTCCTGCTTTTAATCGTTTTTAATTACTTTTGCCGCAACCTTTAATAACCTCCAAATCATGAAGAATGTTGCTTTAAATGACACTCATATAGCTCTGGGTGCCAAAATGGTCCCTTTTGCAGGATTTAATATGCCCGTGCAATACAGCGGGATAAATATTGAACACGAAACCGTTCGTAAGGCAGTAGGTGTATTTGATGTGAGCCACATGGGTGAGTTTATTTTGAGAGGTGAAGGTACACTGGATCTGATTCAGCGTGTGTGTTCAAATGATGCCTCTAAACTTTTTGATGGTAAGATCCAATATTCTTGCCTTCCAAATGATCAGGGGGGTATTGTTGATGACCTACTGGTTTATCGTATTAATGATAAAACCTATATGCTGGTTGTGAATGCGTCAAATATTGAAAAGGATTGGGAGTGGATCTCAAAACATAATACCGGAGGAGTGGAGATGATAAACATCTCAGATAAAACTTCCCTGCTCGCCGTTCAGGGTCCGAAAGCCATTGAAGCACTTCAAAGTTTAACAGACGTTGATCTTTCTTCCATGGAGTATTACACCTTTAAAAAAGGCGTATTTGCTGGGGTAGAAAATGTATTGATCTCAGCAACAGGCTATACCGGTGCCGGTGGTTTTGAATTGTATTTCGAAAAAGAACATTCAGAGCATATCTGGAATGAAATATTTAAAGCGGGTGCACCTTATGGGATCAAACCTATCGGACTTGCAGCGCGTGATACCTTACGGTTAGAAATGGGTTTCTGCCTGTATGGAAACGATATTGATGATACTACATCTCCGCTTGAAGCAGGCCTTGGCTGGATCACAAAGTTTAGCAAGAACTTTGTGAACTCTGCCAATCTGGCTGCGCAAAAACAAAATGGTGTGGAACGTAAACTTATTGGGTTTGAAATGATCGAAAGAGGTATTCCTCGTCATGATTATCAGATTGTAGATGCTGAAGGGAATGTGATTGGCAAGGTAAGTTCCGGTACCCAATCTCCTTCGCTTCAAAAGGCAATCGGTATGGGCTATGTTAAAAGAGAATTTTCTAAAGAAGGATCTGATATTTACATCAGCATCCGCGAGAACAAAATATTAGCGAGGGTAGTAAAATTTCCTTTTAAATAATACATATCCAAGAACAAAGAATGCAAAAACGTAATCTGGAAGTTTGCCTGACACCTGCCCTGCTTCATTTACATGATTTTACTGAAAGTATCGTCGTAGTGATTGATATTTTCAGAGCCACTTCATCCATCTGCTATGGCATTGAAAATGGTGCGGTAGCCATTATTCCTGTAGCAACAGTTGAAGCATGTGAGTCTTATCGTGATTCTGAGTCTCTGCTGGCTGCGGAGCGAAACGGGGAGGTTGTTGATGGATTTGATTTTGGTAATTCGCCTTTTTCTTATGTTCAGGAGAAGGTAGCAGGTAAAACTATCGTACTTACAACAACCAATGGTACTCATGCCATAAACATGTCGCGCGGTGCAAGTAAGATCGTGATCGGTTCATTTTTGAATATCAGCGCCTTATGTAACTGGCTGAAAACTCAGTCGAATGATGTGTTACTGCTTTGCTCTGGCTGGAAAGATAAGGTCAATCTGGAAGATACACTATTTGCCGGCGGGGTAGTACATTATCTGAAAGATGAAAACTATGCCCTTGATGATGCAAGTATTGCATCCGCGGATCTTTACAACCTGGCCAAAGACGATTTAGATTTATACCTTAAAAAAACTTCACATAGTGAACGTTTAAAGAAGCTGGGAATTGAAGAGGATATTGCTTTTTGTCTTAATTTAGATATTACATCCAGTATTCCTGTTCTGGATGGGGAGCGATTGATCAAAATGGTGTAACGATAAGCTTTTTAGTATTTATAACGTTGTTTCTTACTTCAACTTCTCATTATTCTTATGCCTATCGGCATCACGGATATTTTTCTTTTCCAGATTTTTTTGAAGGGCTTCAGTCAGGTCGATTCCGGTTTGATTAGCAAGGCAGATTAAAACAAACAATACATCTGCAAGTTCATCACCGAGGTCCTTGCCTTCATCCGATTTTTTAAATGATTGCTCACCATACGTTCTCGCCATGATCCTGGCAACCTCGCCAACTTCCTCCATGAGGATAGCGGTATTGGTTAACTCATTGAAATAACGAACACCGGTTGTGTTGATCCAATGATCTACGATTTTTTGTGCTTCCTCTATTGTCATCAGAATTGATTTATATTATTCCCTGGCTTTGGTATCGATGCAAATGGTAACGGGACCATCATTCACCAGACTGATTTGCATGTCGGCGCCGAATACGCCGGTTTGTATTTTTGTGCCAGTAAGTTTAGTTAATTCCACAATCATTTTTTCATACAATGGAATAGCGTATTCAGGCCTTGATGAGCGCGTAAAGCCGGGCCTATTGCCCTTTTTGGTTGCTGCGAAGAGTGTAAACTGACTCACAAGCAGGATATTTCCCTGTACCTCTGCCAGCGCTTTGTTCATCAATCCGTTCTCGTCTGAAAATACACGCAGATTTGCAATTTTTTGTGCGAGCCAGCTTAGATCCTCATCGGTATCGCTGTCTTCAATTCCTAGCAAAACCATAAATCCCCTGGCGATCTCGCCGCTAATTACACCCTCTATACTGCAGGATGCATGACTAACCCGTTGTATTACTGCTCTCATCCTCTGGTTTCATTATCATGGTAGATACTCAGGTAGCTATCATATCGTGAAGATTCTAACTCTCCATTATTAAGTGCTTCCAAAACGGTACATCCGGGTTCATTAATATGTCTGCAATTGTGAAAGCGGCAGTTTCCCATTAATTTTCTGATCTCCGGAAATAAACGGCCCAGTTCCTGTTTTTCAATGTCAAAAACCCCCAGTTCCCGTATCCCCGGAGTATCGATCAGGTATCCTCCGAAAGGCAAATGGAACATCTCAGCAAAGGTTGTAGTGTGTTTTCCTTTATCGCTCCAGTCGGATATTTCACCTGTTTTAAGTTCTTTTCCAGGAAGCAGCGCATTGATCAACGTTGATTTACCAACCCCTGAATGCCCGCTCACAAGCGTTACTTTATCTTTTAAAAGGTCTCTTATCTGATCCAGATTGGTTTTTTTAATTGCTGAAACACTATAACATGAGTAACCTGCATTTTCATAGATCGATTGGTATTCCTCAAGAATTTCAATACCTTCTTCACTGAACAGATCCAGCTTATTGAAGATGAGCTTTGCTGGAATTTCATAGGCTTCTGCGGTGACCAAAAAGCGGTCAATAAACCCCCGGGAAGTCCGCGGAGAGGCCAGCGTTACAATTAAAAATGCCTGATCTAAATTTGCCGCGATGATCTGTGCCTGCTTGGAAAGGTTCACAGATTTACGGATAATATAATTTTTGCGTGGATGAAGTGCAGTAATAAGACCTGTTTCCTGATCAGGCTCGGGATCTATACGTACACGATCGCCCACAGCGATCGGATTCGTGGTTTTGATGTCTAGCGTGCGAAATTTTCCTTTGATACGACAGTTTACAGTCTTTCCCCCGTCCGTTAAAACCTCGTACCAGCTTCCTGTTGATTTTATTACTAGTCCCTCCATCTGCTTTGCAAAGATAAAACCTTGATTATGTATTCTGTAATTATTGGTCAATTTGTTGCCGTTTTATTTAAAAACTTTGTTGTCCGGTTAAAATTAAACTTCTTGTCAAATTTGCTAGTTCTAAATTAGAATTGGACTTTTTTTAACGTCTTTATAAGCGTGCCCCCTGATTTATCAAAATTATA
>JBIIWE010000152.1:0-6075 GCA_044339075.1 Daejeonella sp.
TGGCTATCAAAAATGCAAGTAACATGGCAATGCCTGGTTCGCCAATGAACAGAAGAATTTTTGTAATAGAGGATGTCGTAGGCAACAATAAAGTACTTGCCGTAGCAAAACCCATCAAAATAACCGGTATCAGTGCTACTATGACACTGGTATTGAATCCAGGCATTTCATTAGCTTCAAAATGTTTTATATTAAAAATTTCTTTAGGTGGGTTGGCTTTGATTTTTTTAACAAACTCTGGAAAAATTAATCCGGCCATGATTATTGCAGGAATAGATACCAGGGTTCCATACAATAATGTTTTCCCAATATCTGCTTTAAATATAATCGCAATGGTGCTTGGTCCTGGATGCGGGGGTAAAAAACCATGTGTTACAGAAAGGGCGCTGGTTAATGCAATGCCTAAATAAACCAGAGGCTGTCCAGTATTTAGCGCCACAGAAAATACCAAGGGTATTAATATAATAAAACCTGCATTATAAAACATTGCAATGCCCACTACGAAGCCAGTTAAAGCCATTGCAATTTTTATTCTTTTTACTCCAAATAAATTTACGAGGCCAATACTTATTCTTTGAGCGGCACCTGTTTCAGAAAGTACACTTCCGAATAAAACGCCAAAACCTAAAATTAATAAGGTAGACCCAAGTGTACTCCCAATACCATTACTGATAGATTTTATAATAGTGGATAATACCATAGAATTGCATAATCCTACAAACAGCGTTGAGAGAATCAATGCCGTAAAGGCATTTAATTTTACCACCAGTATGAGAATCAATAGTAGTATTATGGAAGTACAGAGGATTATTATTGGGATCACAATTTTATGTATTAGTAAAATGAAAGTGTTTGTATCAAAATATTTTCTTCCTATTTTTCGTGTAATTAATCTTTGATGGCCTGATAAGTTAAGGCCCTGAACTTTTCAACTACCTCATTATGTGTTCTTGCCTGCAATTGTCTAAAAAACAGGTAAACCATTTTTTCTTTTGGATCTACCCAATAAGAGGTTGCAAATGCTCCTCCCCAATTAAATGTGCCAACCTGGGCGGGAGCACTTTCGCTATTTTGATCAGTAACAACTCCGAAACCTAGTCCGAATGTTCCACCTGCATAGGGAACACCCTCGATTTGATTAGTAGTCATCATTCTCACTGTATTGCGGCCTAATAATCTTTTGTTATTGTAAACACCATTGTTCAGTAGCATCTGAAGAAAAATGCCATAATCATAAATGGTAGAACTTAAACCAGCACCGCCAGAGTAATAGGTATGCGGAACCAGAGGATAATTTGAAGTCGCAGGACTGTTTAACATTCCTGCATTTGCTTTCACTAATTTTCCTTGAGGTGTTTCAGTGTATAGATTTACTAAACGAGCAGCTTTGCTTGCAGGGATATTGAAATAGGTATCTTTCATACCCAATGGCTCGAATATCCGGGTTTTAAAAAATTCATCGAGACTTACACCAGAAATTACTTCAACCAAACAACCCAGAACGTCGGTATTCAATCCATAGGTAAATTTTTCGCCTGGTTGGTGCATCAATGGTAATTCACCAAGTCGGGTCATTGCCGAAAGTAATGTTCTGTCTTTTACACCCAAACCTGCAGTGATATTGTTTTTTGCATAAATTGCATTGGACTCTTTTGAGCCTATTTGCGCATAACCTAGTCCTGAGGTATGAGTCAAAAGATCCTTTATAGTGACTTCTCTTTTTGCAGGTACAGTAGTATAACTTGTATCTGTTGCGTTAAAATTAAGCAAGACACTTTGCTTTTTAAACGAAGGTATATACAATGAAACAGGATCAGTAAGCAATAATTTTCCTTCATCAAAAAGCATCATAATTGCAACGCTTGTGATCGCCTTGGTTTGTGAGGCAATCCTGAAAATGCCTTCTTTCTGAAGTGGGGCTTTTGTATCGAGATCATTAAAACCGATAGCCTTATGGTAGGCAACTTTTCCATCGCGGATAATTAAAGCTGTGGCGCCGTTCATGTACCCTTTTTCTACCCAGTCATTCATGGCAAGGTCCATGCGCTTTAAATGTTCAGCAGAGAAGCCTGCTGCATCAGAGCCTGTGTTGGTGATGGTCTGGCCAAGTGTTTGGAGTGTTGCTGAGCCGAAAAGAATAAAAAATAAAAGGTATTTCTTCATGATCAAGAATTTTGGTTAAGCCATAAATATATGAATAATGATTACTTAGATCATTTTCTCTATTTAAGATTTAAAAAAAAATATAAAAAGTGAAGAAGTTTGTAATTTATTGTGGACCCGCATGTCCTGGTACAACAGAACGTACCTCTGATGCAGGTATGAGGCTTGATGAATACTGGTAAGGAGGAAGCCAGTTTGAAGCGGCTGAAGTTATTTGATTAGGCCCTGAATTGATATATAGATTGGTTGAAGCGCCACTGATTATTCCCGGGCTAGAATTGAAGTCTGTATAAATGGGAATATTCTGATTTTCAAACAGGTTATTATCAGTTCTCACTGTTCCGTTTATGGTAACTCCGATGGTATAACCGCTACCATTTAAGAAATAGTTATTAAAAATGTGCATGAAGCCAAATCGTATACTCGGCTGTCTTTCAGATATATTATAAAGATAATTACCATTCATGGTAACTCTCAGATGCCCTGCATCAGTAATCTGATGATCGTCGCTACCAACAAGCAATGCCGTATGAGCATCATGGAAAATATTGTTTGATATCGTTACATAATCTGACCGGTCAGTTACCTCCATCAGCTCATCATAATAATCCCAATCATGGTCTCTGTCCTGCCAAAATTCATTATGATCTATCCATATATGATGACTTTCCTGTTTGATTGTGACACAATCTGCACCCAGCACTTTGTTTATTCTGAGATTTTTAATGATCACATTGCTTACACCATAAATGGATAGTCCAACTCCATTAAGTGTAGCGCCATTCATTCCAATAATGGTCTTATTGGAACTAATAATTACCATTCCGGTATCGGTATAATTTCCGGATACCTGAATGATCATCGGATCCGTTGATTTGGCTGTAAATCTAAAATCATCCAGATTCGATACTGTAACTGTTTCACCGCCAAAACCACCAGTTGTACTTCCATTGATCATAGCATAACCAACAGGAAAAGTTTCCGGACTAACTTGTTTTATTGGACTGGGATTGTTGCTTTTACATCCCAGAATGATCAGGAATATCAGGTATTTTTTCATGATTATAACTTTATTCAAGTTATTAAAATCATGAGTTTAAACTGCTAAAAGGACTGCACAGTTTGGGTACAATTTCAGTTTACAAATTATGCTGAATGGTATGTTTTGTAAGTCCAATTATCAATGATTAAGGAAATGAATTATTTAACCTTTGTGAATTCTGTAAGCGGATCTCCGAATGGCCGTGTACTTATCCGGTCGATATCGCCCTTGTCATTCGTTAAAAAACTGATCCGCAAATCAGGGAAGCTATCACCTTCATCCATGCTTATAAATTGATCATAATGCCAGTGATGAAGCATTTTATTAACACTTCTGTAGTTGACATGTAGCATGTTTTTCTCAAGACTGATTATGATCTGACCATATACTGGATGATTATATGTTCCGGTATATGCCCCTGCCTGATGGGAAGGTAAAGTATTTTTAACCTGAGAGGCATTAATTTCGTCGACATTCTTTTTATTTTTTTCTTCTGTTTCCTGGTATTCTTTTCTGTAACGCCCACTCCAGTCGGTAATTTCCCGGTCTTTTAAAATGTCAATGATTGGGAGGTTCATGACTGATCTGAGTGATCCGGCAGGCATGAAGTTATGTACGATAAATAGAGCAATACTATCTTTTGGTAAATAGGTCATGTTGGAAAAAAAACCATCGACTGATCCCGTATGGCTGACCATTTTTGTGCCCTTATAGGTTTGAAGAATACGCCCAAGTGCATAGATTGAATTCGAAAGTTCATCATAACGGCCTCTTTTATCGGCTATAGCATTTGGAATCATTGTTTCCGCAATGGCTTCAGCCGCAATGACTTGTTTGCCATTAAATTTGCCTCCATTCACCTGTGTGATCAGCCATTTACTCATATCAGTCATGCTGGAATAGATGGTGCCTGCTGGGCCAAGTGATTCTGATTGTGAAACAAAGGTTCTTGCAGTAATTTTCTTGCTGTTCTCGGCTTCAAAGTATGAAAGCGAATGATTTTTTGGTTTTTCTCCAATTCCAGAAAATCCACTCTCATTCATCTCCAAGGGTTTAAAAATGCGTTCAGAGACATTTTCTTCCCAGCTTTTATTGGTTACTGCTTCTATCGCAATACCTGCACTGGAATACATGATATTATTGTAAATATATCCTTCACGAAATCCCAAACTAGGTTTCATGTAAGCTACTTTTCCAATTAGTTCTGGTCTTTTGAAAGACGCATTTGCCCAAATCCCATCGTATGCCGGTAGACCAGTGCGATGGCTGAGCATATCCCTGAGAGTTACCTTAGTATTTAATTCAGAATTAAAAAAATTGAGATCTGGCAAATATTTTTTGACGGATATGTCAAGGTCTAGTTTGCCTTCAAATGCTAACTGTGAAGCTAAGGTTGAAGTAAATAATTTACTGTTGGAAGCGATAGGAAACAGGGTGCTGCTGCTCACCGGAATTTTATTTTCTAGATCACTGAAGCCATATCCCTTGCTATAAATAACCTGGTCTTTATGAACGATCACCAGTGCTAAACCGGGGATATTCCAATCAGATAACAGGCCATTCACGTAGTTATCAATTTTCAGTAATTTTTTCTGTTCAGTCTTGTTCTGTGCAAATGCCAGAACTGGAAATAAGAGTATAATGATTAATTTCTTCATTGTGGTTGATATGATTTATTGCAATTATTTGATCAGAAGTTCTTCGGGCAAAACTGGGTTACTCAGTAATTTCCCAAATACCTCCCAGCGTTTTTTAGAATCTGTTCCATTTGACTCAATATAGTTCCTGACAAGATCTTGTCCGTAATTATAATTGATCACATAACTTCTGTATTTTTTAATAAAGCTGATCGATTTGAGGGCTGTTTCTTTGTTGTAAAGACAATAGTTCATCAGCCATTCCAATGCTTGTTTATCATTCATAGTTTGATTGACAATTCCTCTGGCAGCTTCATTTCTGGCATAGTTTAGTTTACCCCTGACGGTTAAAGCTTTGAAATAGTTAGCAATGTAGGCCGTATCAAGTCCGGCAAGTGGAAGCAGTATTTCCTTTGCAAATTTGACCTTACTATCTCCCGGGAATACAAGATCGATACCATAATTGGCGCTACCTTCGGCAATGAAAGACTGCGGACTAAACAATGGATAAAGCGAAATTTCAACCCAGCCTTTATCTTGATAAAGATTTTTTTCTAATAGCATATTGTAAACGTGATGCCCCGGGTAGCTTTCATGGCTCCCCACATCAATGGCTCTTTCAATAAAGATTCGGGTATCGGTATTGATCTGGATTACACTGGTGTAATTGCCTTTATACCAGTTGTATCCGCTCCAGGGCTTATCCTTCACATATTCAATGATGAATGTTTCAGCTTCAGGGAGATTATAATAGGCTTTAGTGTTTTTTCTTGCTTCGGCTATGGTGGTTTTAAAAATGGTATCCAGTTTATTTTCAGGAATGATGAAGCGGTTAGCCAGATTTTGGAATCTATCCTGAACACTTCCATTGCCTGGCAATAATTTGTTTAGAGAGTCGAGCAAAAGTTTATAATGTTCTTCAGGATAAACAGGGGCAGAAATGCCGAACAGCTCTTTAGATTCTTCATCAAACGTTTTGAATTCACCTGAATAGATGCGAATACGCCTATCGAACGCCAATAGTTGCTGAGACATCCATCGGGCTCTGACCTTACTGCTATCACTTAGTTTTTCGGTAATCTTCCCCAAACTGCTTCTTAGGTCTGTAACCAGATTCAGGAGACTGTCTTTTGGAAAGATATCTGATTTAGAAATGGCTGGTTTCAGAGAATCCGGGCCATAATAGGCATCTACAAAATCAGCATCGTATTGGCCGATGGTAAGACCAAGGCG
>JBIIWE010000153.1:0-6035 GCA_044339075.1 Daejeonella sp.
AATATTTCAGAGAGAAGGGATGAATTTTCTGCCTAATATAATGGTGACCATTACTAAGGTAAGGGTATCACCTGATCTTGCCATAGCTCGTGTTTATTTGAGCTTTTTTAATAGCACCAACAATACGCTTGCTGTAAATACCATTAAGTCTCATACAAATGAGATCAGATATAAATTGGGTAATCGTATCAAAGATCAGGTAAGAATAGTACCACAGCTTGAATTTTTTCTGGACGATACCAGTGAATATGTGGAGCGTATGGATAAGATCTTTGATAAAATCAGCAAAGAACCTCGTCAAGCTGAAGATTCAGAAAGCGAAGATTAATCAGCATGAGGATTATAAGAGAACCCATAAACTTTTATACTCATTTATTTCCTGCTATTCTGGCTATTCCGGGCACATTTCTATTGCTTAGTCGGGCAGATATTCAGATTGAATATACAGCTGCATGGGTATATGGTATTTGTACGTTTGTCCTTTTTGGAATAAGTTCAACTTATCATAGCTATCCTAATTCTGAAAGAGAGATTCGTTTCTGGCAGAAATTTGATCATTGTTGTATTTATCTGATGATAGCCGGTTCCTATACACCAACGGCATTACTGGTTTTTGATGGCTGGATTCGATGGACATTGTTCGGTATGATCTGGACCATAGCTCTGGCTGGTTGTTTGCTTAAAATATTTAATCGATTAAAGCATACAGGCCTTTCGCTGGCTATATACATTTCCATGGGAGCATTGATTGTACCATTAATGGAAGAGATGGCCGAAAAATTACCTCTATCAGCAATTGCTTGGATGGTATTAGGAGGCATTTTTTATATTGGGGGTACTTTCTTTTATTATAAAGATAAGCCCATGGGTAACACTTTTCATAGTCATGAGATATGGCATGTATTTGTTGTAGCTGGTGCCTTATCGCATTATATTTATAATTATTACTTTTTGTTCGCATGAGTGGACTGACTCAGCTCGAGCTTTATCTAATAGATCATCCTGAATATGTTTCACCATTGGTTGATTTTGATTCACAAACCGATAAATTATTTCCATTTGACTTCAGCTCTTCCAATAAGGAGCTAAGTCAACAAACAATCGCAGTCACTTCATCGTTTTCATCTTGGATATCACAAAAACTAAAGGAGAATAATTGCCGTTACGGCATTGGTGGATATGATGAGCATCGTACACTTTATTCCAGAAGTGAATTGTTTGATAATTCAGAAGAACCGCGTCGTTTGCACCTGGGTGTTGACATATGGGCTGATGCAGGAACACCTGTTTACACACCACTCTCAGGTCAAATTCATAGTTTCAGGTTTAATGACAATTTTGGTGATTATGGTGCCACATTGATACTTAAACATGACCTTGACGGTTTGATTATACATTCTTTATATGGTCATTTGAGCCTGAGCAGCATTGAAGGACTACAAAAAGGAGCAGCAGTTAAGCAGGGTGAAAAGATCGCCGAATTTGGAATTTTTTCAGAGAATGGAAACTGGCCTCCGCATCTGCATTTTCAGCTGGTTTTCGACATGAAAGGCTATGATGGAGATTATCCCGGAGTATGTCGATATTCTGAAAGAATCAATTTTCTAAGTAACTGTCCGGATCCTGCCATTTTGCTAAATCAAACTTTCCAATAAGTTTTCTTCATTAATTTACTAAATTTAGAGTATGGTCATGAACTTGATATTTGTTTTATTTTTTAATATCACATCTCTTTTCGCGGATGAACAACCTGTTTTTAAAGGTGGACAGAAGAATTTAGCAACCTTTATCTACAATAACATGATCTATCCTGAATATTCCCGCGATAATTGTCTGCAAGGAACAGTGCAGGTTAGTTTTAAACTTAACCAGCAGGGAAAGATATATTACTCAGGTGTAAAAAAGGGATTTGGGATAGACCTTGATAAGGAAGCTTTACGTGTAGTGCGACTTACTTCCGGTAGGTGGATCATGCCGGCTAATCATGATACATTGGTTTCAATGGTTCTTCCAGTAAATTTTACTCTTAAGGATTATAAATGCGAGCAGCGTTCTAAGGACGAAATTAATGCTGCAATTAGTGCTTATCATGCAAGAGAAGGAATGAGTATGGTTATCTTCAATTACTATGATAAAAAATCACCAGGCAATTATAATGCAGCTGATGAGGCGCGTATTGAAGCCATTAAAATGCAGCTAGGCTATGATGATAAATTTATTGAACGATTAATAAAACAGGCTCAGCGTAAGCTTAAACAAGGTGATTCGCAGGGTGCTTGTGAAGATTTTCAAATTATCAGATTAGTGGGTAGTGACAGATCGGCCGATTTTATTGAGCAACATTGTAAATAATTATACATTTTATCTATAAATTAAATAATGACAGAAAATAAAAACACCTTTCATAATTCACTCAACAATAAAAGAGTATTTGTGATCAGTTTTTTTGTAGCACTTTTCTGGATTATTGGAAATACTACTGATGTTTATCATTTCGCATTTACCGGCGCACTTTATGAGCTACTCTCGATTCCAATGCTCGCATTAATCCTTTTTTTACCTGTTATTTCTATCGTTTTATTTGTCAAAGACAAATTTAACTTGAGATCATTGGCTCTGTATTCAGTTCTTTTATTAACTCCGGCAATTTGGCTGATGTTTCTGAATTAATTCATAGACAATCTATTATCCATGATATTTGAGTTATCGAAAGATGAACTATGGTTTCCTGAACCTGAACTCGCAGATGAGGACGGACTTCTGGCTATTGGTGGCGACCTTTCTGCTGAAAGATTAGTGCTGGCCTACCAGTGTGGAATTTTCCCCTGGTTTTCTGAACAAACCCCCATTTTATGGTATGCTCCACATAAACGGTTTGTATTGTTGCCTGAACAGTTAAAAATCTCCAAATCAATGCATAAGCTCTTAAATGCAGACAAATTCAGGATTACATTCGATACCGCTTTCCAGGATGTGATTGAAGCTTGTGCCACTATCAGCCGTCTAGATCAGGAAGGTACCTGGATAACAAGTAATATGCAGGAGGCCTACATTAATTTATTTAGATTAGGAATTGCACACTCGGTGGAGGTTTGGGAAAACGGTCAGCTTGTTGGTGGTTTGTATGGTATCCATATAAATTCTGTCTTCTGTGGCGAGAGCATGTTTAGTAAGGTTAGTAATGCCTCTAAGGCTGCTCTGATCTGGCTTTGTCAGAATAAGATCTATAAACTTATTGATTGTCAGGTTCATACTAGTCATCTAGAAAGTCTGGGAGCAGGTTTCATGAGCATGAACCAATATCTTGATTTTTTGAATGCCGATAAAAACATTGAATGGAAATCACTAAATTAAGCTAGATTTTTAAATACAAAATGCAGTTACCATATTATATTGACTTACTCGGCACTTTGGTGTTTGCAATTTCAGGAGCCCTGGCCGCCTCTGATAAGAATGTGTACCGTGACATCTTTGGGGTTACTTTTACCGGTTTTGTAACGGCAGTTGGAGGTGGTACACTAAGAGACATGATTCTTGGAACTCGACCCGCTTGGGTTTCTGATGGTAATTATCTGATAGCCATAACAGTAGGGGTATTAGTTGCTATTTTCTTTAAGTATTATATTTTGAAATATAGAAGGACATTTTTCCTTTTTGACACATTGGGCATCGCCCTTTATACAGTTGTTGGAGTTCAGAAATCACTTGAGTTTGGAGTTTCTCCCTTGGCTGCAATCATTATGGGAATGTTTTCAGCAGTAATGGGCGGAGTGATCAGAGATACCTTAATTAACGAAATACCGTTGATTTTTAGGAAAGAAATATATGCAACCGCATGTCTTTCTGGTGCAGCAGTATTTGTATTATTAAAGTTGTTTGAAGTTGATGACAATATGAATTCCTTTATCAGCGTATTCATTATTATACTTGTACGAACAATTTCCGTTAAGTATAGGCTTACTCTTCCTAAAATAGGTGCCAGATGATCAGTTCAGGATATCCTCAATATCTCTTACAGTTAATGATTTAACGAAACTTTCTTCAGTTGTGATCAATGATTCAGCAACCTTCCGTTTTCTGTTTTGCAAGGCAAGAATCTTTTCTTCAACCGTATCCTTAGTAATAAATTTATAGATAAAGACATTTTTATTTTGTCCTATTCGGTGGGTCCTGTCTATCGCCTGTTGCTCAACCGCTGGATTCCACCATGGATCCAGTATGAAAACATAGTCAGCCTCTGTAAGGTTTAATCCAACTCCACCCGCCTTGATGGAGATCAGGAAGAGCTTGATGTCTTTATTTGACTGAAACTCTTTAACAACTTCTCCACGTTTAGCTGTTGCCCCATCTAAATAGGCATAAGGAGTTTTTTCTGCATTAAAGTACTTCCGGTAAATATCAAGGTGCCTGACGAATTGTGAAAATACCAGAACCTTATGCCCTCTCGATAGGACATTTTCGAGTGTATGAATAACGTTCTCGAATTTACCGGAATCACCTTTATAATCTTCATCGATCATTCCAGGGTGATTAGCGATCTGCCTGAGCTTGGTTAATCCCTGTAATACCTGAACCTGTGATTTTTTAAAGGCTCCATTCTCAAGGTTCAAAAGTAATTCATTACGATATTCGGATTTTATCTCTTCATAGTATTCTTTCTGTTGCTCACTCATTTGGCAATAAAACAAATTTTCTGTTTTTGGAGGCAACTCTGTGGCAACCTGAGTTTTAGTTCTCCTTAATACAAATGGTTTTATTAATGCCTGAAGCTTAGAAGCTTTTTCTTCATCCTTTTTCTTTTCAATAGGGATTACAAATTCAGTGTAAAAAAGGCTTTGGCTGCCTAATAAACCTGGATTAATAAAAGACATCTGTGTCCAAAGGTCATTCACAGTATTTTCAACCGGAGTGCCACTCAGTATAAGCTTATGTTTTGATTTTAAAGTTTTTACCGATTTAAATGATTTCGATGCAGGATTCTTAATGTTCTGGCTTTCATCAAGAATAATATACTCATAGAAAAACGTTTTTAATAGCTCAATATCAACCCTGCTAATACCATAAGTTGTAATCACCACATCATAATTCGAAAACATTTCGATGTCTTTATTTCTAAAAGTTCCGGTATGTGCGTGGATCTTAAGTTTAGGGGCAAATTTTTTAGCCTCATTCATCCAGTTATAGACTAGTGAAGTAGGCATTATAATCAGAGATGTAGTATGTATACCGATCTCATGGTTATCCTCCTTAACTTTCTGAAGCAATGCTAGGGTTTGAACCGTTTTACCAAGACCCATATCGTCTGCTAGGCAGCCACCGAAATTATATTTTCTCAGGAAATGAAACCAGTCATAACCAGCTTTTTGGTACGGCCTTAATATTCCATGGAAAGCCTTCGGGATATCAATTTCTTCTATTTCTTCAAAATTAGCTAGTTTTTTAAGTTTTCTGTCCATACTTACAATCGCCAGCTCACTATTACTGAAATCATTAATAAGACCGATATGGTGTTTTTTAAGTTTCAGCTGCTTAATGCCTTCCGAAAATTGCAGCAGATTGCTGTACTGCGCAAACCATTGCTCAGGTATGACTGCAATTTCACCTGATGGGAGTTTAAACTCGCGAATCTTATTGAGAATATGATTTTTGAGATCTACAAATGGAATCTGATACGGTCCGAAATGAACAACCGCATGGATATCAAACCAATCATTATTTTCCCTGATCTCTAGATCAATTTTGCTTCGGCCAATTACATATCGCTTGTTTCCCTGGGTTTGTTCAAACAAAAACCCATTGATTTCGAGGGCATCGTGATGTTCATTCAGCCAGTTGATAACGCTAAAAGGAGAATCTTCTGAATCCTTATCCCGGCTCACAGGATTGTAAACGTTCGAAAAAATTGATCCTGTAGAGCTTAAGCCAAGCTCCTTCAATATATTGATCTTGTTTTTTTCCCAGCTTAGAGAGCGTTTTATTCGATGAAAAATATAGTCATTATCGCGCTTCTCTGTTCGCACAGTAACCCTTCTGTC
>JBIIWE010000154.1:0-6032 GCA_044339075.1 Daejeonella sp.
AAGCCGTGGAAAAGATATCGATGCGGCATGTGGGCAATTGGCGGTAAAGAGCTGATTCTTTCTGACTTTCGTCAGAATGACTTTGGTTAGAATAATTTTATTAAGATGGCTTTCGTCAGAATGACACAATTTGTATCGCTTTTTCAAGGTGACTTTCGTCAGAATGACTTTGGTTAGAATAATTTTATTAGGATGGCTTTCGTCAGAATGACTTACAAGTACCACTAACTCAAAAATCCCATACAGTAGTCCTAATTAAGAGTTTAGATCTTTAACTTTTGATCATGAAAGAGATCTTAAGTTATTTCAATGATCTGATCGCACTATTTTTTCCGGAGCTCTGCGCTGCCTGTGGCCGGAGCTTATACAGAAATGAGCGGATGATCTGCACCAATTGCATTTATCATTTACCTCAGACTAATTTTCACTCTGATCCTGAAAATAAAATGGCTAGGCAACTTTGGGGAAGATTTCCTTTTGTTCAAACTATTGCATTTTTATACTTCCGAAAAGGTAGTAGAATACAAAATCTGATGCATCAGCTGAAATACAACAAAAGTCCGGAAACAGGTATCCGTTTAGGTGAGCTTTATGCTTATGAGCTTAAAAGATCGGACATTTTTAAACATGCAGACCTGATCATTCCAGTACCACTACACCCAGCAAAATTCAAAAAACGGGGATATAATCAAAGTGAATGTATTGCAAATGGTATCTCGTCGGTACTAAACATCCCAATCAGTACTAATAATTTAGTACGTATTGAAAATACTGAAACCCAGACCAAGAAATCACGCTATGCGCGATATGAAAATTTAGTGAATGCATTTTATATAAAAGAAAAGTCAGAATTCATCCATAAACATATTATGCTGGTAGATGATGTAATGACAACAGGCGCTACACTTGAAGCATGCAGCATTAGGCTTCTGGAAATTGAGGGAATCAGGATCAGTATCTGTACAATCGCCTATGCAGAGTGATAAAGAGGTAAAGCTCTTGCTGAAAATTATCCTCAGGGGATTCTTTCTCTTTTACAAATTCAGTCCCAAACAAACCAATATGCAAATTAACAGAGGGTTACAATCATTTTAAAGTAAAAGTACCAGAGAGCGTTAATGATAAAAATAAATTTGCTTGCAGTATTCAAGGTTGCAGGCATTTTTTTTATAAACTAACCTTTTGAAACCAAGAATGATTTGATTTTATTATAAAGATCGTTTGGCACAAAAGGCTTGATCACATAGCCATCCATACCACTTTCAGTAATAGTTTCCAATTCATGAGAGAATAAGGAGGCAGTTAATGCAATTATTGGCAATCTTGAATAAGGTCCACCTAGTTTACGGATAGCTTTTGCAGCCTCCATCCCGTCCATTACTGGCATATGAAGATCCATCAGGATCAAATCATACTTAAACATCTGAATTTTTTTCAAAGCAATTTCACCATTTTCTGCAAAATCAACCTGAACTCCCCATTTAGTAAGCACTTTATTCGCAAGCAAACGGTTGATTTCATTATCTTCAACAACTAGAATATTTCCGGATAATGGTTGAATCTGGGTTTTGTTTTCCATTTGGATGTAAGATTTCTCTGAACGATTAAATTCAATAATAAAACTAAATACCGAACCCTTTCCAAGTTCACTCTCAACGGTAACATTTGAATTATGAAGCTCTAAAAGACTTTTAGTAATTGCTAATCCAAGTCCTGTACCTCCATATTTACGGGTAGTATCTGCATCGGCCTGAGTATAGGACTGAAATATGTAAGCAATTTTATCAGGTGCAATTCCTATCCCCGTATCCTTAATTTCAAAACGTACAACAACAGACTTTTCACGCTCTTCAATAAGATCTACCTTTAATTTAACCTCACCCTTTTCTGTAAATTTAAGTGAATTGCTTAACAGATTAATCAGTATCTGATATAAGCGGGTATTATCACCCATTACAGAGTTAGGGATGCGATGGTCAATTTCAGATTTTAAAATAACTGCTTTTTCCGCAGTTTTAAATTGAAGTGAATTCAGGGTCTTCGAAACCAGCTCTTTTAGGTTTACATTGACACTTTCAAGCACCATATTGCCGGTTTCTATCTTTGTAAAATCCAGTACATCATTAAGTAAATGGAGCAAGTTCTGTGCAGAGAATCCAAGAATCTTTAAATTTTCAAATTGGGCTTCTGTAGGATTATCATCCATCAAAATATGAGACATCCCGATAACTGCGTTTAAAGGAGTCCGAATTTCATGACTCATAACTCCAAGAAAAGTTTCCTTTGCCTTGCTAAGCTGAAGCGCATCTTCCCGAGCTTTAATCAACTCCTGCTCTACAAGCTTTCTTTCAGAAATATCGTTGATAATTTCCACCTGCTGATCAAGGCTTCCATCCTGATTAAATGTTGGGGTATTCGAAATGGCTACCCAAATTGGAGTGCCGTCTTTTCTGTAACTTAAAAGTTCAATATAAGATGGAATGCATTTTGATGCTTTTTCTCTGGCTGTTTTAAGCAAAGTGTGATCAGTTCCTTCACCTGCCAGAAGATCCCCTGGACGAGTATTTTTGAAATCCTCAAGCTTATATCCTGTTAAATCTTCGAGTGATTGATTTACCCATTTAATCTTGCCATCGCTGCTGCTAATTGCTACACCATTGACAGTCTTGCTTGCAACGAGCGAAAGTAGAGTAAGTTGTTCCTCAGCATTTTTGCGCTCCGTAATATCAATAATTATCTCTACCTGACGTTCTATGACTCCCTTTTTATTTAGAATTGGAGTTGTAGACTTATTGACCCAAATTACTGAACCATCTTTTTTGTAAAGCTTCAGATCAATATTGTAGGATTTTTTTTCAGCAATAGCTTTCTGAGCTATATTAAAAGGATGAAGGTCGGTATCCTTACCAACGAGAACTTCGACTAGACGCTTACCCTCCAATTCATTTAATTTGTAACCAAACATGTTTTCCATGGCCTTATTAATCCAGGTCACCTTGCCATTCCCATCCCTAATTACAATTCCACTCGAAGATTTACTAGCAACAGTTGACAGGATTTCCAGTTCCTGCTCAGTTCTTTTCCGGGCACTAATATCACGGCCATTTGCAAACCATTTTTCGTTTTTAACAGCGATAGTCCAGCCCATCCATTTAGCAGAGCCATTCTTTAATTTTATTCTTCCTTCCAGTTCAAAGCTTTTATTACCGGCACCTAGTCCTTTTTCAATTAAAGGAATCATGGTATTCCTATCTTCTTCAATAAAGAACTCCCAGATCGGATGACCAATCACTTCTTCAGGTGTAAACCCAAACAACCTCTCGACAACTGAATTCATCACTAAAATTTTTCCGCTACGGTCTAAAATGCAATGAAGCTCCGCAGAACTGTTGAACATCGCTCTGATATCTTCATACTTAAGTATCAGATCATTTAGCGCTTTGTTTTTTCGTGCAGATTCAAGATGAGAGACAATTCCTTGTGCAAGGATGCTTAGGGCATCTTTTTGATTGTGATCCAGCTCTCCTGGAACAGTATCTGTAACACTTAATACCCCCAGAATACCCCCATCGGGACTTATCAGAGGTACACCGGCATAAAAACGAATTTTCTTTTCTCCTAAAATACCGGTCAACTTAGAAGTACGGGGGTCTTCAAGCGCATCCCTGATCACCAATACTCCTTTCCCTTGAATGGCTAATTGACAAAAAGAATCCAGAAATGGGATAATTTCTGGATTCGCTCTATTCAACAGCTTTGAAGATTGATGCTCTAAATCAATTAAGCTTATTTTAGAATTTGGCTTTTTACATAAATAAGATGCCAATCTTGTTATGGACTCATACTCGCCTTCAGGCATCATTCCCTTTATCTGAAAATCATTAAGAGTATTTACGTGAAAATTATTATTTACACTGCCCATAATTCTTTGAGCCATATTAAATTTTAGAATTCAACTATTTACTATACAAAGGATATTTTTCCATCATTTCATTAACCTTCTTACTCACTTTCTTTGCATTGGATGCACTTTCTGAATTTATGATAACCTCGTCAATTAGCTCAACGATTTTTTCCATATGCTTTTCCTTAAGTCCTCTTGTACTTACTGCAGCAGTACCAACCCTTATTCCAGAGGTAACAAATGGTGATTTATCATCGAAAGGAACCATGTTCTTATTAACAGTAATTGAGGCCTCGCCTAATGCATTTTCTGCATCCTTTCCTGTGATATTCTTATTTCTAAGGTCAATTAGCATCATATGATTATCGGTCCCGCCTGAAATTAACTGGTAACCACGGCTAACAAATGCAGCGGCCATGGCTTCCGCATTTTTCTTAACCTGTATAATATATTTCATATAATCATCGCTCAAAGCCTCGCCAAAAGCAATAGCCTTTGCAGCAATTATATGCTCCAATGGTCCACCCTGTGTGCCCGGAAAAACTGCCATATCCAATACGGATGACATCATTCTTAATTCACCTTTGGGAGTCTTCTGTCCCATTATGATCATTCCACCCCTTGGTCCTCTTAATGTTTTATGAGTTGTAGTGGTTACCACATGGCAATGCGGAAGCGGATCGTTTAACAAACCTCTGGCGATCAATCCGGCAGGATGAGAAATATCAGCCAGTACCAAGGCACCGATCTGATCTGCAACTGACCTGATGAATTTATAATCCCAATCACGTGAATAAGCAGATGCACCACAAATAATAAGTTTAGGCTTCTCTTTTAATGCTACTTCCTCCAATTTCTTATAGTCTATTAGTCCGCTTTCGCGATCCACTCCATAAAAATTGGGCTTATATAGTTTTCCGGAAAAATTTACAGGTGATCCATGTGTCAGATGACCTCCATGCGAAAGATCAAATCCTAAAATTTTATCCCCAGCATTAAGCAAAGCAAGCAGCACAGCAGCATTTGCCTGTGCACCAGAATGAGGCTGTACATTGGCCCAACTGGCATTAAATAATTGTTTTGCCCGTTCAATAGCAATATTTTCAACCTCATCAACAACTTCGCAACCTCCGTAATACCTTTTTCCGGGTAAACCTTCAGCATATTTATTGGTAAGTACTGAGCCTGCAGCTTCCATAACCTGCTTGCTTACAAAATTCTCTGATGCAATTAATTCAAGACCGGTTTCCTGGCGCTCCTGCTCCTCTTCTATCAGACTAAATATAAGTTTATCTCTCTTCATGGATGGTATAAAGTGTTTGGGTTATTAAAAATATTAAAAAATTTTGCGTAAAAATACAAATTAAGAATTGATTGAATTGATTTTAGCTTCAATCCAAAAATTATTATATCCTAAACCGGTTTGTATAGAAATCAAATCCTGCTGAATCATTTCAAGCATAGCTAAAAAATTATAAACAAAATGAACCTTGTTTTCCGAATTAGATAATAAAACCTTAAAATCCAACCTCTTATTTATTGAAAGAAGCTGAACTATTAACTTTTTCTGAGTTTCAATATGATAAGGATATTGCTCCACAATATGTTCCTGCTTAGTATCACGCTGTACACTTCTTTGGAAAACTTTATGATAAGTAAGCATCAGCTTATAAAGATCAAAAGATTCAAGCTCCTCTCCAGGCTCTGCAATAAGAGCTATTTGCTGAAGGTCTGTAGCTATATTCCCCCGCTTCTCCTGTTTAAACCGCTCCTCTTCAAATTCTCTTAGCTTATCGGCTACAAGTTTGAATTTTTTATATTCAATAAGTTTCTGAATCAGATCGCGCTTCAGATCTATTTCATTTCCCTCCTCATCCAGATCGGGACGTGGCAATAGCATTTTGGCTTTTATACGCATCAAGGTGGCTGCAACGAAAATAAATTCGCTTGCTATCTCAATGTTCAATGAACTCATTTGATGCAGGTAGTCAAGAAAATCGTCTGTTATTCGGGCAATTGGAACATCCTGAATATCCAGCTCATCTCTTTCAATAAAGAATAAAAGCAGGTCAAAAGGGCCCTCAAACTGTGGAAGCCGTATCTCAAAACTATCTGTAGAAATCATACG
>JBIIWE010000155.1:0-6014 GCA_044339075.1 Daejeonella sp.
TACACAAGCCAAGACAAGGGAACTGTAGAAAATAGAATCGGTGTTATCAGAAGATTTTTTCCTAAGAAAACAGACCTTTTGATTGTTAGCAAGAAAGATGTTAAACTTGTAGAAAGAAAATTAAACAATAGACCAGTAAGAAAATTTAACTATTCAACACCTAATCAAGTGCTACAACAAAAAATTGCACTTATTACCTGAACTTACAAACTTTGAATCTAAAAAAAATATACATTTATAATATGCTCTGGCTGAGATAATTGGCTTGTATAATTTAATTATCAAAATATGAAATCATCAAGAAGATCCGTGATTGGGAACCTATTAGCAACTATTGCCGGACTTGCAGGATATAGCCTGGTGGCTCAGTCCCAGACCCCACAAAAAAATGATACCCCGTTTTTGAGTACGGGAGCCTCCCCGGATGTAACCCTGTTTCCGGGATCAATCAGGTATGGAAATCTGGTATTTGTATCCGGGACCGGCGCGGATGCGGAATCCGTTTTCCAAATTAAAGCCGACACCGACTTTGTGCTTAAAAAGATGGAGAAAAGATTGCTTGCTGCAGGTTCCTCAATGGAAAAGGTATTGAAGGTAACCGTTTTTTTAAGTGATATCGCTGATTTTGACGGGATGAATGAAGTATATAAGGGTCGTTTCGGAAAAAATCCTCCTGTTAGATCTACAGTTGCAGTTGCAAAAGGGGGGATCCCGGGAAAATCAATTATTGAGATTGAATGTATAGGGTATGTGTAAATTCTGCGGGTCTCAAAAGGTTATATATTCTCTGGATTTTAAATTCAGAACTTGTAACGAAGAAGTTTTAATTCTTTGTATTTAAAATGAAAATTTTATATTGGAATTAATTTTTCAACTTTTAGTCTACTTAAATGAAAAATTTACAGAATGAGTCAGAAATTTTACGCCTTGTTTCCGAGGGTAATGAACTGGCATTTCGTGAAATTTTTGACCATTATAGTAGCAGACTCTACAACTATACTTTCAGAATAACTGATGATGAAGAGCTTTCAGAGGAGATTGTTATGGATGCATTTCTGAAAATTTGGTGTAATAGCCAGGTTTTAGGCGAAATAATTAATTTTGATTCGTACCTGTATACCTTAGTTAGAAACAGAGCATTCAATGCGATCAAACGAAGAGCTC
This sequence comes from Daejeonella sp., assembly GCA_044339075.1. Taxonomy (GTDB): domain Bacteria; phylum Bacteroidota; class Bacteroidia; order Sphingobacteriales; family Sphingobacteriaceae; genus Daejeonella. Next base: position 1,165 of record JBIIWE010000155.1, read on the forward strand.
ACGAAGCTTTGATAATTAGTAAACTCAGCTTTAATAATTCTGAGTATCAGAATATTACTGAAGAAACTGTGATTTATAATGAGTATCAGCATATATTAAATACTGCTGTAGAAAATCTCCCTCCCCAGCAAAAATCCGTCTATATTCTTAGCCGGGAAAAGGGTCTTAAGTATGATGAAATAGCTGAGCACTTAGATATTTCTAAAAATACAGTAAAAGCTCATCTAAAAAAGGCAGTAAGTAGCCTGCGTATCGTTTTTACAAATTATCTGGTGTTTGCTACATGGGTTTATTTTCCTTTTTAACTCGTTGGATATAATATCATATGATGATATCCTTCGGCTAACCCTTTTTTATTTCTAATTGTCTTTTATTATAGGGAAGTAGCGTGTATGGGAATGTCATGCTTTTTATCATATTTCAAAAATCGGTTTGTGAGGGATGTTGGATTCCGGCATAGTACGTTTTAGATTAGAATTTTGATATAAACAATTTAAAATAATAAGAAATGGTTAATAGAAAATTTTTACCCCTTGTAATCATGCTCTTGCTTGGGCTATTCTTTTCGTTCAATAGTAAAGGGCAGGAAACATGGCCTCCGGATTTACCCACCGCCAATAAACATGGCGTTGCTACATTAAGTACCCCAGAATTTCTAAAAGTGCCCGTTGGTGTACAGCGTATCCTAGATTCCACTTCTAATGCAAGATTAACAGTTGCCAAGGCGGTTCCAACAGTTGATTTGGTTTATCATGACCAATTGCCGAATGCTGCAATTAATGGAACTGGATGGTCTTCCTGGGGTGATATATGCGTGGCCAGTGATGGTAAGGTTTATTCAGGTATCGGCAACCATTGGAAAACAGACCGGGGTGAAAGCTATATCTATAGTTGGGATCCCTCCACTAAAATATTCAGGAAAGTCGCTGACCTTAATAAGATCACAGGAGCCTCCCTTGGTGACGTACGTTTTTCAAAAGTGCATGCCCACATTATAGAAGGCAAGGATAAAAAGATATATTTTACAGGAACACTTGATAATGGCGGGAAAGCGGGTAGTGAGGAGATGCTGAAGCAGTGGAATAAGAAAATTGCCGGTGGCAAACTCTTCCAATATGATCCTGTTTCGGGCAAGACCATAATATATGCAGATTTTCCGCCTGCAAGGGTAACGGCAACAACAAAATATGATGCCAAACGGAATATTCTTTATTGTGCAATTGAGGGTTCCCCCGATGGCTTTGCCTTTGGTGCATTCGACATGAATACGAAAAAATGGATTTTCCAGAGTGAGCCAGGTTCAATAGGTAATGATCGTAATTTGATGATTGATAATCAGGGGAACGTTTACTTCAATGGCCGGGAGATTCCGGCTCATGCACAATTGCGCTTAAAAGATCAATCTATTCCAGACGGAAAGAACGATGGGAGAACTTCTATGCTTCCATCATCAATGTTTCCAGGGGCTAAGAAAGTGAAGGCTTATACTACCCTTTGGAAATATGATCCGAACACAAATTCAATTGCTCCTAGTAAGTCTTATTTCAAAAGTGATGGCCTGCGGTCATCGACCCCTGAAACAAAAGAAGGACATATTTACGGAACAACAATGGCAGGCGAATTATTCAGCTATTCACCTAAAACCGACAATCTGGAAATGTTGGGAAGCAATTTTCTTTTTAAAGGAGAGTATATCACTGTTTGTGATCTTTCTCCTGATGAAAAATATGTCTATTATCTTCCGGGAGCACATGGTTCTGCCGGCTTTTCAGGGACCCCGGTTATTCAATACAACATCGTAACCGGGCAGCAGAAAGCACTAGCATTTTTATCGGAACCTATGACAAAAGCCTTCAATTATGCTCCGGGAGGAACTTATGGGGTGAAGATCAGTGATGACGGATCAAAGTTATATGTAGGTTTAAATGGATCTCCGCCAGATTCATCACGGCCTAAAGGTCTTGGACGAAGCTTTGGCCTAACTTCTTTTGCTATAATTCATATCCCAATTCAGGAGCGAAGCGGAAAATAAATGCTGACAACTTGAAAATAGATAACAGCTGCCTTATTAGGGCTGAAAAACTTGCACTTTGATGAAAGTGTAAGTTTCTTCAACCATTGTGAAAGCTTCTATCTTGATGTTTTGTCTGTTTTTTGAGCTAAGCCAAAAGACGATAGGCCTCCACGGCTATGAGCGTATAAAAAAATGCAAAGACATGCAACATTCTCCAATTCAAACTTTTCCGCCCTATAGCCGGATAGGTAATTTCTTTTGCTTTAAGCTACTTTTTTTTAGAAAGGAAAAATGCATAGGCGCTGTCATAAGGCAAGATTCTGGTTCCAGTGATACACTAATATTCTGATTTAATATCACCCATTACCTTATTAAAAATGGGGAATTGTGCTGGGGAAAGAGAAAAGACACAGCCATATATAATATAATTAAAAAAATATCTCCAGGGCTAACCCCTTTTTTATTCCCATTTGTCTTTTATGAAAAGAGGGTATACAAGGTCTTTCTATTTAAAATAAACTCATTATCATGTCAATTCACAGGTTCAAGTATCTCTTTCAGCAATTTGTTAATAAGACAGCCACGTCTGAACAATACGCGGAATTCCTGTCTATGATGAAAAGGGATGACTATAATGAAGAACTTCAGGTTCTGTTAGATGAATTTTGGAATGATCCAACTTCTATCACCCCCCTTGGAGAAGCGAGGGCTGAGAGGATTTTTAAAGAGATTATGGCTTCCTCAAAGGCTGATAAACCGCGTGGCATTTTTAGAAATCAGCGTTTCTGGTATAAGGCTGCTGCTGCCATCCTGGTCATTGGTATAACTGTCTTCTTCTATACGATGAAAATACAGCCCACAGAAATCCGGCTTGTGAAGGTCAATACTATTAAAACGGTTAAGCCCGATAAACCTAGTCGTCGTTTTATTAATCTTCCTGATGGCAGTTCTGTTATTTTGAATGAGAACAGCAAGCTTGAACTGAGTAAAAACTTTAATTCTAACGGGAAGCGGGAAGTTTACCTGAGTGGAGAGGCTTACTTCGATATTACACATGATCCTCTTCATCCTTTTATAGTGCATACTGGTAAAATTTTTACAACTGTTTTAGGAACTGCTTTTAATATTAAAGCCAGCCCCGGAAATAAGACTGTCACCGTAACAGTAACTAGGGGAAAAGTTAAGGTTGGGGATGATAAGCATACCTATAATGTCATTGTACCCGATGAACAGGTTATTTATGATCAGAACTTAACAAGCCCCATTAAAAAACCTGTAAAGGCAGAAGCCATTATCGAATGGACAAATGAAGACATATATTTTGATGATGTAAGTATTAAGGATGTAGCAAAACAATTGCAGGAGCACTTTGATGTATCGATTTTGTTCTCTACAGAAATGATAAAGTCATGCAAGTTTAGCGCTACATTTTTGAAGAGTCAGAGTTTAATACAAATCCTGAATGTTATTGGGGAGTTTAATCAGATTAAATATCAGTTCAAAGATGATAAGACTGTTGTTTTAAGTGGATTAGGATGTAAATAAATTAGATATAAATAAATGACTTTAATAATATAAAAGAAATGTACACGAAAATACCCCCTTAAAAAAACCCTCTAAACCTCTTCACGGCAATGAAGAAGGTCTAGAGGGCTAATGTCCAAATCGTTAAACGAGTTGGCAGTTTTAAATTAAATTTCATCCCTGTAAACGGATATTTATGAACTTAAAACCTTGTAAAAATATGAAATATTTTACAAATAGTGTGAATGGGGCCACCCATGTCGTTAATTCGGCAAAAAAATCTAATAATAGAAATCTAATAATACAGATTATGCGTGTTGGCTTTATATATACAGCCTTAATGTTAATGTCTTTCCAGTTATTGTTAGCGATTCCTGTCAGAAGTCAATCAATCAGTAAGGTAGAAGTCAAGTTGGAGCTAAGGAATGAATCATTGCTCACAGCTTTTAAAAGAATAGAACAACAAACCTCCTTTCGTTTTGTTTACCGGAAAGGTGAATTGATCACCTTGCCCTCAAAAAATTTAAGTGCCTCAACCTACACGGTAGATCAGGCATTGAATATGCTTTTAAAAGGAACTGATCTTTATTTTAAACAAGTTGATGAGAACATTCTTATTCAATCAGGTATAAATCAGGTAATTCAGGTTTTACCAGAAGATAATAAGCAAACTTTAGCTGATATTACCATTCGCGGTCAGGTAACAGATTCCAATGGAGAAACGCTACCTGGTGTTAGTATTAAACTAAAAGGTTCAACAATTGGGGCAAGTACTGATTTGGATGGACGATATTCGATCAATGTTCCTGATAAAAACAGCGTTCTTGTATTTACATATATTGGTTATGTAACTCAGGAAGTAGCTTTAAATAGCAGAACAAATATTGATATGACTTTAGTGGAAGACCGCCAGACATTACAAGAAGTTGTAGTTACAGCTCTTGGTGTTACCAAAGCAAAAAGAGGCTTAGGGTATTCAGTTCAAGAACTTCGCGGTGATGAATTCACTGAAGCAAGACAGAATAATATTGCAAATTCATTAACAGGGAAAATTGCAGGTGTAGATGCCACGCAGGCAAATTCGGGTGCTGGGGGTTCCAGTCGAATTATTATCAGAGGTAACACTTCACTGAATGGGAATCAACAACCTTTATACGTTGTTGATGGTATGCCTATTAATAATGATAATAAGGGTGCATCCTCAAATTCGACAGGTTTAAATGTCGATCGGGGTGATGGTATTTCGAGTATGAACCCCGATGATATCGCAACTATAACTGTTTTAAAAGGTGGTGCAGCAGCAGCTCTGTAC
>JBIIWE010000156.1:0-6008 GCA_044339075.1 Daejeonella sp.
GAATTACAGAGTAAATCAAAAGAAATATAATTATTCATTCGGTTTAAGTGCTCAGCCTAACGTTTTGGAAGGCCGCTCATTGGTGATGGGAGTTACTACACCAAACCGGAATACCGGGTTTAATCTTATTCCTTCAGCAAGGTATTCATATAATTTCTCCCGTACCAGAGCATTTAATGCTAATTATTTCGGAAGAGCAAATGAACCTACTTACATTCAATTGCAACCAACACCAGATATCTCTAATCCGCAATACCCAGTATATGGCAATCCAAACCTCGGTGCTGAATTTTCACATATCCTAAATTTCAGATACAATAACTTCAATTTTAGTTCAGGAGATGTTTTATTTTTCAACTTAACAGGTAACTATACCGAGAACAAGATCGTTTCAAACATTGTTCGTAAAATGGACCCGGCTATCGGACTGGTTCAGGAATCACGTTACCTAAACACGGATGGTTATTTCACCACCAATGCCTTCTACAATTATTCTAAACCATTTCAGGAGAAAAAATATGTGTTCTCATTCATGGGATCAGCAAACTACATCAATAATATCTCATTCACAGACAATAAGAAAAATACAGGCAAGAATTGGATTTTCTCACAGGGTTTGAATATGCAGATCAATCCAAATAAGAATTTTGAATTAAATCCTGGTTTGAGATATAGCTTTAACAGTAACACCAATGATGCTATTACAAACAATAACACCAAGGTATCAACCTACACGCTGAATTTTAACAGCAAAGTATTCTTCCTTAAAACATGGCTTATAGGTTCTGATTTCGGCAAGTCATTTAATAATGGCTATAGCAGTTCCTTAGCTGTTAACCCTTTCATTATCAATACCTATCTTGAAAAGCAATTCTTAAAAGATAAAAGTGTAACCTTACGTTTGCAAGGTTTTGATCTTCTCGATCAAAATACCAGCGTTTCCCGTTCTGTAACCGGTAACGTGATCACCGATAGTCAGAGCAACCGTTTATCCAGATATGTCATGCTAAGTTTTACCATGAGAATTCAAAAATTTAGTGGAAAGCAACCACAGCAGCAAATGGGTCCTGGAATGTATAACCGATCAGGTGGCGGTCCGGGTAGTACAGGCGGACCAGGTACCACTGTTATATTAAACTAAATCCGAAATTTTCATATACTAAAGTCGCTCCTGAAAAGGAAGCGGCTTTTTTGTTTGCATTTCATTACCATTCCAAGAATTTAATTGCAAATGATATTTTCTATATTAGAATTAATAAATCAACCAGATATGGAAAGAAGAAAGTTTATCTCCAAGGGAATAGCTGCAGGAGCAATTATCCCGGCTGCCTATGCAACACTATTAAGTAATGAAGCTCAGGCTTCCGAAAAAACAGAAAACAGGAAGAATGAAGCTGTAGCAGCGGATGATATTTATATCGAAAGAAGCCTGCAAGGCAGGCCACATGAAGGTAAGGTTTTAGCTGTTATTCAACCACATGTGGATGACGCTACCTTATTTGCAGGTGGAGCCATTGCCAAATTGATCAGTGAAGGGTATACAGGCTATCTTATCAGGATTACCAATGACGATGCAGCAGGTGAAGGTACTGATGGCGACAGGGTTTTGAATAATGAGAAGGATAATGAAAAAGTTGCCAAAGTTCTGGGACTTAAAAAAGTATATAATCTGGGATACCGTAATCATCGGATGGATGAATACAATACCCAGGAAATAAAAGGACGATTGATTTTCCTATTTAGATTACTGAAAGTAGATACTATTTTCAGTTATGACCCTTGGGGACATTATGAAGAAAATCCTGATCATTATGTAACTGCACAGGCAGTAGAAGCAGCAAGGTGGATGTCGGGTAGTGTTGATTATCCAGAGCAACTGGATGTTGTAAAACCTCATTCTGTCAATGAGCGCTATTATTTTGCAAGAGGTCCGCAGCTGGTGAACAGGATAGTAGATATAAGTAAGCATATCGATGCCAAAGTTCAGAGCAATGTGGTAATTACTACACAGGGTCCCGGAGGAACAAATGGCTCAAGAATTAAAAAGAGCCTGGCAGCCAAGGGTAAAAAATTACCAATACTGGGCGACACTGATGAATCGGCAGACTTCAACTATGTCAAACACTTTGTGCTGGATAAAGATTCTCAAGCGCAAAGAGGAACACCATCCGACAAGGAAATTGGTAAAAAATATGGACTTGAATGGGCAGAAGCTTACCATTATATCGGAAATCCAGTTTCTACCTTAAGTGACTATATTGAGAAAAATGCAGTAAATAAATAAGAAAGTTTGACACAAAGTTAAGCCCAAATAAATTATTTTTATTTGGGCTTAACTATTTAAATTTTGATTTCTGCCAATAGGAAAACTATTCTTTAGCAACTTCCTTTTGTTTCTTTATCTGGAACATTCTGGATAAATTAAAGCCAAATCTGATCTCTGCCTTATCCCAGCTTCCGGTAGTTTCTGTAATAAATGCCCTTTCATTCATACCTGTAGAATTAGAAAAATGCAGTTGAAAAACGTGGCCACCGGTTTCAATATCAAGGCCAATTGATAATGGATCTTTATAAGTGTTCTTATCCACCCCTTGAATTATATAGGTATAATCAAAAGTCAGTGCCATTCGCTTAGACACCTTTACCCTGCCACCTAAACTAGTTGCAAAGACATCATTTGGGATAGTTTGCAAAGACACAAGATTATTATGTACCATCGTGGGACTAAGTTGAAGGCTGAAATTTTCATTGAACTTCCGGCCAATGATCACCTGAGTATAATAGGCAAGTCTGGATGTAAAATAATTTTGCCTCAAGGGATCTGACCAAGGAAGCGTGTTTAGAGTTGTTCCTGCCGAAATAGCAATGGTAGCCGGAAAATTATTTAATCCCGTTGATTGTCTGATCGGCGCATATTTAATAAATGCATCAAGCTCTTTCTTATAGGTACTTCTCCCAATGCCTACCATCAGGTTCTGCATTATTCCGAAATCAAGCGCCATTCTCATACTGGCCTGATCCAATCCGAAAAAATTACCCATACCCTCGCTGACCTGACCAAACCGATGTAGAATAATAAAATCCATGGTACCCGGAGACAGGAATTCCATTGACTGGCTATTAATGACCCGGGTAGATTTAAACGCATTTTTTGTAATCTCTCTTTTTGGTTTTTCCTCGCCCAATAATTTCAGAAGGTCTTCATCCTGAGCACTGGCAGTATTCCAGGAAATGAGGAACAAAATAAATAGGTAAACTGTACTGCTAAAACTTTTCATACTAATATTATTATTTTTTAGAAATGATTAAATACTGAGAACCTGCAGTAGACAATCCACTTTTATAGTAGCAGTTTTTCCAACTTTATCACCAACCAGGCGAGGTACCAACACGTTAAAATCTGAAAGCAAAACTGAGAAATTAGCTAAAACTGAAATTTTCCCATTGCTAACCGTAAGCTTTCCTTTTGCTTCAAGATCTTTTGTTTCTCCATGCATCATCATCTGCCCTTTAACAATAACTTCATAAGTTCCATTTTTAGAATATGATACCTGGGAAGAATTACTGATCTGCCCTTTGAATATAGCCTTTGGAAACTTTTCACTCTCCAAATAATTTTCATGAAAATGTTCACGCATCAAAGCCTGTTCAAATTCAAATCCTTTCATTAAAACAGAAAACTGAACATTGCCAGTCTTGCTATCTAATACACAGGCTACAGACTTGTTTACTGCTGTAACCTTTTCAGGAGAAGTAGAAGTTGTTGCATCAAATGTTATTGTACCATTTTTTGTAAAATATTTATCCTGGGCAAAACCTGTTGCGACAAGGAATAGTGCTATCGTAGCTAGAATTAATTTTTTCATCTGTATAATTTTAATGGTTATAAAATGATCATGATTTGAAAATCATACCCTGCGGGTTTTTCAAAATCATGATGGTTTCATTATTTTTTTGTTTTAATTAGTGCACCCCGGTTAAGCACAACATCGGCACCCAATCCCAGATCATCGGGATTGAACCCTGTACATTCAGCCCTAAGTACAATTGTAGCCCCAACCGGAAGTTCCGCAACATTCAGTGCTATACTTTTATCCATACTGCATCTGACCGATGACATGGAGGAACTATCTCCCAAAACAATAGTATAAAATCCCTTTTCGTTGTTTTCAAGAGTTTTGATATTCCCGGAAAGCAAAATAATTTTTCCCAGATACTTTTTATCAGCCTCGGACGGATTGCTTTGATATTCATCAAAAAGATCGGTGGTATTGATCTCATAATCTTCGGGGCTGTTTGCCATCGATGGACTTTTTCTATTGATCTCAGATGTTACATAAAAGTACCCTCCGATAGCAACAGCCAGGGTAAATACAATCAGTGCTATTTTGTTAATTTTCATCGCTTTATAATTAATTATTAAGACTTCCGCCATCGATCCACTTTTTGACTTTGGATATCTGGCAAACAGTCATTTTATTTAAACCCTTCGGCATTGGCGAATAACCTGAAGCATGAGTAATAGATCCGTACAGTGATCCATTTAATGCCATTGCTTTATCAGTGGCATAAGTGCCCATTAGAATGCCGCCTCCCGAAGCCGCTGTTCCTCCATGGCAACTATAGCAATACTGCTGAAATAATGGAACCATAGTAGTAGCATACGTTGCAGGTACAGTGGTATCACAAATACCTGATGATGGATACAATTGATCCTCTTTATCATAGTAGCAAGAGCTTAAGAAAAAAAAGATGACCGAAATACTGATCAATATGTGTTTTATTTTCATACGTTAATTATTTAAAGAGCCCGCATCGATCCATTTTTTAATCTGAGTGATCTCACAACTTGGCAGCCTAACAGTTTGTGGCATTTTTGAAAATCCACTTGCCCATGAAATTGAACCATATAATTTTCCGGTAGCTGCAGAAGCCTTGATAGCGGTATATGTTGAAAGGTCAATACCTCCTCCCAAAGAAGCTGGATTATGACAACCCTGGCATTTATTCTGAATAATAACTTTTACGGCTGTATTGAATTTGAAATCTGTAGAGTCGCAACTACTACAGCCATTGTTTTTTGCGCCCTGATTGATCCATGTTCTAACTTTAGTTAACTGATCAGCCGTGAATGCCGCAGCGGGTGGAGGAGGCATTCGGTCCTTATCCGTACGTACCATTGACTTATACAAACTACTTTGTGTGGCATTGCCAGCAACAACCTCTCTCATCACACCGCTATAGGTAGATAAGTTAATTCCCTCCTCATGGCTGATTGCATCATGGCAGCGAGCCATTGCGCAACCTGAAATCAGAAGGGGCTGTATGGTATTGACAAAATATACTGAATCCGGACTGCAATTGACCGTAACTGCTGGTGGAAGAGTATCAATCTCTAAAATTGTTGGAACCTCGTGCTTACAGGACGTATAAGTAAATACAATCCCAGCAAATAGCAGTGAAAACATCTTAATTTTTTTCATAAAAGTAGAGTTGCAGCAAATAAATGCCGACAGATAGTTAAACAACCATATGGGGTTAAAATGTAATTAGAATTAAAAAAGAATTGATCAGCTAATGAATATTGGCGGTCTTAATAAGGACAGGGATTATACATCTGGGGTATAAGACTGTAAATATTCCGCATAATTAGTGTTTAAAGGCTTAAACACAGGTGGTATGATATTTAATTTTGATAAACTGAAAATGGCTATTGTTGAAATGTGATGGTTTATATACATAAAAGGCATTTGATTCTCTTCGGTATTATCAGAATTGATTCCATCACCTGATTCTCCATAATGCGAATTAATAAAATAAAACAAATCCAGTTTGTCATTATCTTTAAGATGATTCTGGTAATGAACGAAAATCATAGGCAGCCTTATCAACTGGATAATTTCTGTATTTCCAAGCAGATAGATAAATATTAAGGCTAAGAAAAAGACCCTTTTCATATCAAAAATCAAATTTTTCAAACATATCGTTTACATTGTTACAAATATTAT
>JBIIWE010000157.1:0-6005 GCA_044339075.1 Daejeonella sp.
ATTTTCATTTCCCTCATTAAATGAAATAGGGTTTGAAAATTCAAGCTTGGATTTGCCAGAACTTACTATAACAGAAGAAAGGATCAGGAATTATCAGGAAACCCGTAATCTTCCAGCAGTAGAAGGCACTTCGCAGGTTAGTGTTTATCTACGTTTTGGTACTGTAAGTGTCCGCAATCTTGTTAAACTAGCTGCAGAATGGAATGAGCATTGGTTAAATGAATTAATTTGGCGTGAGTTTTTCATGATGATCCTTTTTCATTTTCCAAATGCTGTGTCTGAAAGTTTTAAAAAGAAATACGATAAGATTCAGTGGAGAAATAATGAAAGGGAATTTGAGTTATGGTGTAAGGGTGAAACTGGATATGCTATAGTTGATGCCGGAATGCGGCAGTTAAATGAAACCGGATTAATGCACAATCGGGTACGGATGATCACTGCAGGATTTCTATGTAAACATCTTTTGATTGACTGGCGCTGGGGGGAGGCCTATTTTGCTCAAAAACTGCTAGATTATGAACTTTCATCTAACAACGGGAACTGGCAGTGGGCAGCCGGAAGCGGTTGTGATTCAGCACCTTATTTTAGAATATTTAATCCGACTGCACAAACCCTCAAATTTGATCCTAAATTAAAATATATTAAAACCTGGATCAAGGATTTTAGAGTTGATTATTTGCTTCCTATAGTTGATCATGAATTTGGCAGAAAAAGAGCTCTTGAAGTTTATAAAAGAGCCGTTAATGAATAATTGCCATAAGTTTAATGCGTTTCCTGAAATAGTTTTTTAGATACATAACTCCAGGTTTTCAGACATTTTTCAGATGCGATTATTTTTCCAAAGAACCCATTTAAACCGTGAAAATTATTAACTTCGCAAACAATAAATTCGATTTATTTTTTACGAGTATTTTGACTTGCTCAAAAATTTAAATTATTAATCAGAACTGAAGTGTAACATGGCTGAAGATACAGAAAACGATAATTTAGTACCACAGAACGATAGGATAATTCCAATAAATATTGAAGAGGAAATGAAATCTGCTTACATTGATTATTCAATGTCTGTAATAGTTTCCCGTGCTTTACCTGATGTACGTGATGGACTTAAGCCTGTACATAGAAGAGTACTATACGGTATGCTTGATCTTGGCGTGACCAGTACCAAACCTCATAAAAAATCTGCACGTATTGTTGGTGATGTATTAGGTAAATATCATCCGCATGGCGATTCTTCAGTTTATTTTGCCATGGTTCGTATGGCTCAGGATTGGAGTTTAAGATACCCAATGGTTGATGGACAGGGGAACTTTGGTTCTATTGATGGTGATTCTCCGGCAGCCATGCGTTATACTGAAGCTCGTTTGAAAAAAATTGCTGAAGAAATGCTTGCTGATATCAATAAGGAAACTGTTGATTTTCAATTAAACTTTGACGATACTCTTGAGGAACCAACTGTATTGCCATCCAGAATTCCAAATCTACTTGTAAATGGAGCTTCCGGTATTGCAGTAGGTATGGCCACTAATATGCCACCTCATAATTTGACGGAAGTGGTAAATGCAACCATTGCTTATATTGAAAATAATGAGGTGACCATAGCTGATCTGATGCATTATGTAAAAGCACCTGATTTTCCAACTGGCGGTATTATCTATGGTTATACTGGTGTTCAGGAAGCATTTGAAACAGGTAGAGGCAGAATTGTTATGCGTGCCAAAGCTGAGATTGAATTATATAAGGGGGATCGTGAACGGATTATTGTGAATGAAATTCCGTATCAGGTTAACAAGGCCAATATGATCGAGCAAACAGCAGGTCTTGTAAATGATAAAAAAATTGAAGGGATTAGTGAGATAAGGGATGAGTCTGATAGAGATGGTATGCGTATTGTTTATGAGATTAAACGAGATGCGAATGCTTCAGTAGTCTTGAACAACCTTTTTAAATATACTGCACTTCAAACCTCTTTTAGCGTAAATAATATTGCCCTGGTGAATGGTCGCCCGATGATGTTAAATCTAAAGGACCTTATCAGACACTTTGTCGATCATCGTCACGAAGTAGTTATACGAAGAACAAAATTTGATCTTTCTGAGGCAGAAAAAAGAGCACATATCCTGGAAGGTTTATTAATTGCTCTGGATCACCTGGATGAGGTTATAAAATTAATTCGTGCTTCTAACAGTCCAGATGATGCCCGCGTTGGATTAATGGATAGTTTCAGCCTTTCTGACCTACAGGCTAGAGCAATTTTGGACATGACATTACGCCGTTTAACAGGACTTGAGCGTGATAAGATCAAAGAAGAATATGCTGAATTAATGAAGACCATCGATTATTTGAATTCAATCCTTGCCGATGAGGTGCTTCGTATGCAGATCATAAAAGATGAACTCACAGAAATAAGAGACAGATTTGGGGATGAACGCCGTACATCTATTACGCATTCTGCAGAAGATATGCGTATGGAGGATTTCATTGTCGATGAAGAGGTGGTTATCACCATTTCTCATGAAGGATATATCAAACGTACCCCTCTGACAGAATATCGCAAACAGGGCAGAGGTGGAAAAGGTGCTATGGGTTCTCAGTCAAGAGACAAGGACTTTATAGAACATATGCTTATTGCCACTAATCATAATTATATGCTTTTCTTTACGGAAACAGGAAAATGTTTCTGGTTAAGAGTGTTCGAAATTCCAGAAGGAAGCAGAACAAGTAAGGGGCGTGCAATACAAAACGTGATCAATATCCCTAAAGAGGAGAATATCAAGGCATATATAAAAGTAGTTAACCTGAAAGATCAGGAATACCTTGAGAATAACTTTATCATCATGTGTACCAAAAAAGGCACTATTAAAAAGACTTCATTGGAGGCTTATTCCCGTCCGAGAGCAAATGGTATCAACGCGATAAATATTAATGAAGGAGATCAGCTTTTAGAAGCTTGTATGACCAATGGTCAGAGTGAAATAGTAATGGCTTTACGTTCTGGGAGAGCAATTCGCTTTAATGAGTCTACAGTAAGGCCAATGGGACGCACAGCAACTGGTGTTCGTGGTGTAACATTAGCTAATGATAAAGATGAAGTAGTTGGAATGATCGCCATCAATAATCCGGATGTTACCGTTCTGGTAGTTTCTGAAAATGGTTATGGTAAGCGTACTGATATCGAAGATTATCGCGTTACAAATAGGGGCGGTAAAGGTGTTAAAACAATTAATGTAACTGATAAAACCGGTGAACTTGTTGCTATTAAGGATGTAACTGATAATGATGATCTAATGATCATTAATAAATCAGGAATTGTGATTAGAATAGGAGTAGGGGATCTTCGTGTAATGGGAAGAGCAACTCAGGGTGTGAGACTTATTACTTTAAAAGGAGATGATTCTATCGCATCTATTGCTAAAGTTGAGCACGAGGATGAAGACGAGGACATAGCAGAAGATGGTGCCGTAGAAGGTACTGAAACTGAAGATCAGACTCCTGAAACTGAATAATTTCTTATGAATAAGCTATTCATACTCCTTGTTAGTAGTTTATTTCTGATCCCTGCCAGGGCAGGGGCTCAGACACTTATTACCAAAGAGGCCATGAATAGTTTTGCTCAATATTCATCTAGTAAGGATATTAAAAAGCTTGAAAATGCAAGGAAACTAATTGATAACGGTTATAAAACCAAGGCAGATTCAAGTTCATTTAGAAATAATCTGATCAGAAGTCTTGTTTATTCTACACTTGCAAGAGTAGATTCAACTCTTAAATATTCCTATCAGAAAGATCCTGTTGAAGAGGTTTTGTATTCAATGAAATTTGTATACGGATCTAAATTTGAAAAGGATTCCCGAGATCGTATCGCCTATATTGAAGCTCAGTTAAAACAAACTTATTTGTTCCGAGCCAATAATTCATTTAAAAACCAGAAATATACTGATGCGTTAAAGTACTTTAGTATTCTTGATTCGATTGATAAGACAAATATTTCTATAACTCACAATCTTGCTCTTCTATGCCAGGAACTTGGTTATTACCAACGATCTATTGGCTATTATGAAAAATTAATTGTAAGCAGACCAAGACCAGAATATTTTATGGTTGCATCCAATCTGTATGAATCATTGAATGATGAAACTAATACGGTTCGGGTTTTAAGTGCAGGAAGCAATGCATTTCCAAATAACAGAGATATTTTATTTAAACTTTTAAATATTCTGTTGAACAGAAGTGAATATGTCGAAATTGTAAAATTTACAAGTCAGGCACTTAAATTAGATGAAAATAATATTAATTTAAATTATTTAGCGGGGTTTTCTCATGAAATGTCTGGCAACATAATCAAAGCAGAAGAATATTATAAAATTATTATTAATATTAACCCGAACAATTATGAAGCAAATTATGCGTTAGGTTTACTTTATTTAAATTCATATTTGAAAGATAAGAAGCAAAGCAGGGTAATGTACGTTGCAAAAAATTACTTGACTAAAGCAAATGAAATTGACCCATATGAATTAAAATCACTTACTTCCTTATCAATACTTTATAAGCATACAGGAGAAATAACAGAATTACAAAAAATCAACAACAGAATAAACCAACTCAAATTAAATTAGAATAACATGAAAATTAAATCTTTCATTTTAGCAGCTGTGTTTTCAGCATCTTCCTTAATAGCTTTTGCTCAAAAGGGAGAAGTGACAAGTGCTAAAAGTAATTATGAAAAATTTCTTGGATTAAAGGATGCAAACTCACTATTGTTAGCGATTCCTAATCTGAAATTGGCAAAAACTTCCATTGATAAGGCAGTTTTACATGCAAAAACTATCGAAGATCCGGGTGCATGGACATATAAAACTCTTATCTATGGTGAAATGGCATTATTAGATTCAGTTCCAGCAACTTCAAAACCATTGATTGAAGAAGCTAAGGCAGCTCATAAAAAGGCTGTAGAATTAGATAAAGCAGGTGAAAACAAAGCTAATCTTGATAATGCGAATGGCACACTATTCAGCCAATATGAATTAAATCAAGGTGTAAAGGCATATCAGACTAATAATTTTGCAGATGCTTATACTTCATTTAGTAACGCTTTAGCCTTTCGTCCGGGTGATACTACCATTACCTATTATGCTGGTTTGTCAGCTATAAATGCTAAAAACTATAAAGGAGGAATTCAAAACTATGAGAATTTGATCAAAACTAATTTTTCTGCCAATACTCAAATCTATCTTGATCTATCCAGATTATATACTATGGAAGGTGACACGGCAAAAGCAATTAGTATTGCGGCTGAAGGGGCTGCAAAATTCAATGATAGCCAATTAGCTACCCAGGAAATTGAACTTAGTTTAATGTCAGGAAAGCAAAAAGAAGTTATTTCTAAAATTACTGATCAGGCAAAAAAGAATCCTACAAATAAACTGTATCCTTACTATTTGGGAATAGCTTATAGTACTATAGGAGAAAACCTTAAAGCTGAAGAATCATACATTCAAGCTATTCAGGTAGATGCAAACTTTGCAGATGCCTATATTAATGTAGGCGGAGTTATGTTAAATAAAGGAATCAATCTATTTAATGAAGCAAATAAATTGCCTCAAAATCAGCAAAAAGAATATGAAAATATGATTAAAAGTGCTGGTGTTGAATTTGAAAAAGCGATGCCGTACCTAGAAAAAGCATCAGTTTTAGATCCAAAATCACGTATAGCTCTTGATAATTTAAAGACTTATTATATAATTAAAAAGAATCAAGCTAAAGTAGATGAGATAAGTGCTAAGATTGAAGCATTGAAATAGTTTTTATATTCAATTTTGTTTTAAGGCTAAATAGGGTATACCTGTTTAGCCTTTCTTAATTTTATACTATCCATATATTGTATTTGATTATTCTATTTAACATAATATTAATTATAAGACAATTAAAGTTATTGGAAGCATCTATCCCTTTAAAGAATAAGTTTAAATTCACCTACCTGGGAAATACTAATTAATAAACTA
>JBIIWE010000339.1:0-3669 GCA_044339075.1 Daejeonella sp.
TTTTTCAAAAGGCGACAAGAAATATTGCATTAGCAAACGCCTTAAGGTTTCATCATCAATACGAAGCGTATTTTCTGATAAACTGTAAAACTCATTTAAAGCTTTGTTTCCTACTCTGTGTACAGAAACTTGTCCCAAAGTGGCTTCAAAATATGTAACCATAATTAAAATAAAATTGAATTATTTTGCTTGAAAAAACCTGGTGAATAGAATTATAAAACTGCCTTGATCATTCTGTCTTTCCCTCCCATATCCTGGCGCAGCTCGATCTCTTTAAAACCTTTCTCCTTTAACAGATTTAATGTCTCCTGACCAAATTTTTCATTTAGTTCAAGAAATAGAAAGCCATTTATCTTTAAATGTACTAATGCGAATTCAGCAATAGCCCGATAAAATACAAGCGGATCATTATTGGGAACAAACAAGGCCTTATGAGGTTCATGCTTGAGTACATTATCCAGCATTTGTTCTTTCTCAGATTCGGTCACATATGGTGGATTACTCAAGATCAAATCATATTTTGTGTTGATCAATTCAAGATTGGAGGGGTTTAATATATCATCTTGAATAAAATTTATCTCTGTCTGATTTAAATCCGCATTTTGCCTGGCTGTGTTTAAGGCTGCTTCAGAGATATCTATTGCTGTAATATCAGCCAAAGGAATATATTTTTTTATGGATATAGGAATACATCCACTACCAGTACCAATATCAAGTATTTTTAAGACTTCTGTTTCACCATTTATTATCCTACTTGTGATTAAGGCCCAATCTACCAATTCTTCTGTCTCGGGCCTTGGAATTAGAACATTAGGATTAACTTTAAATGTCAAGTCGTAAAACTCTGTTTCACCCAGAATATATTGAAGTGGTTTGCCTTGAATCAGTTGTTCATGGATTTTAAACAATTGTTTTGAATCATCAGAGTTAATCTCCTCCTGTTTTATACTTAAATATTTTGCTCTTTCCAGCTTGCATACATAGCTGATGCTTAGCCATGAAAGGCTCCTTGCTTCTTCAGGTCCATAAATAGTGGATAATCCATCAATAAATTTTCTTTCTGCTTCGATGAAAGTCATGAGGCAAAGTAAACCAATTCGCTTGAAAATACCACAGATTTCCAAATTTCTATCTAAGTGAATAAATAATTGAAAAGCAAGACATATTTCTGTTATTGATATCTATTTTTGCTGAATGGTTAAACACCAGTTTTATTTAGATCGCTGTATTGAATTGGCCAGACTAGGTGCAGGTTCAGTGAGTCCTAATCCGATGGTAGGTGCTGTGATAGTTTGTGATGATCAAATCATTGGGGAAGGATATCATATGGCTTATGGGCATGCACATGCTGAGGTTAATGCAATTAAGAATGTATTTGAAAACAATACCAATGCAAAAGAACTCCTCAAACGATCTACGATCTATGTCAATCTGGAGCCCTGTTCGCATTACGGAAAAACACCTCCCTGTGCAGATCTGATTATTTCCAATGAAATACCATCAGTTGTTATTGGTTGTCGTGATCCTTTTGATGAGATAAACGGAAAGGGAGTTGAAAAGTTAAAGAACGCAGGAATTGAGGTTATAGAAGATATTTTGACTGATAAGTGCCTTGAACTGAATAAACGATTTTTTACGCGAATACAAAAACAGAGGCCTTATATTATCCTAAAATGGGCGCAAACAAGTAATGGATACTTCGCCCCTTTGGATGGATCTAAAAAATGGATCAGCTCTAAAGAGGCTAAGCAAATGGTTCATCGTTGGAGATCTGAAGAAGACGCTGTGCTAGTTGGAAAAAATACAGCTCTTTCAGATAATCCGGCTTTGAATGTTCGTGAATGGTCAGGTAGAGATCCTGTAAGAATTGTTATTGACCGGAGACTCGAGTTGACTAAAGACCTGAATATTTTCGACCAGACTCAGGATACCATCCTATTTAATACTATTAAAACAGAAATAGATGGTAGAATTAAATACCTGGAGCTTGAAGATTTCGATAATTTACTTCCTCAACTTATCGCCTATCAGTTGTATTTGATAGATATTCAGTCACTTATCGTTGAAGGTGGAAGCAAAACGCTTAAATTATTCTTAGAATCAGGGTTATGGGATGAAGCCAGGGTGTTTATTTCTCCGAAAAGCTGGGAGGAAGGTATCTTAGCTCCTGAATTAAAAGCAAATCCGGATGAAGTTCAAAAAATAGGTCCTGATATTTTAAAAATTTGGCATAATAGACCCTGAAATGATATTTATACTCATAAGTGTTTGTTTTAGTGTTTTTGTTTCTGTCTTACTAAAACTAGCCAAGCGATACGACATAGATAATAGACAGGCAATTGCATGGAATTACTCCATTGCAGGATTACTAACCTGGTTGATCTACAGGCCGGAAATACCTTCGATGAGTGAAAGTATCTTTCCTGTATATGTTATTTTGGGCATTCTACTACCTTCGCTTTTTGTGATTCTTGCTTTTTCAATAAGATTTACGGGAATAGTTAGAACGGATATTGCACAAAGGTTATCACTATTTATTCCGGTTATTGCTTCGTTTCTGATTTTTTATGAGGAACAATCGACCATAAAGATCATTGGTATTGCCATAGCTTTCCTGGCTATTATTTTTTCAATTCCATGGCAAAAAGATACTGAGGCTAAAAAAAGCTTTTGGATATATCCTGTTCTTGTTTTTATTGGGATGGGGATAATTGATACTTTATTCAAACAAATAGCTAAGACAACGACTATTCCATTTACTTCATCGCTGCTGGTCGTTTTCATTATTGCTTTTGTTTTATCAATTTCTTATCTACTCTACCTATTTCTCTTCAAGAATATGAAGTTCACTTTGATCAATATGGTCTGTGGATGGATATTGGGTATCGCCAATTTTGGGAATATCCTTTTTTACTTGAAAGCCCATCAGGATTTGGCCAAACAACCTTCCCTTGTTTTTTCAACGATGAATATTGGTGTTATTCTCTTAGGATCAGCTGTTGGAGTATTCATATTTCGTGAGAAACTTAGTCGCCTGAATTATGTCGGAATTTTACTCGCCCTGATCTCTATTCTGTTCTTGTATTATGCTCAATAGGAACTATGTTGTTTGATGATACATTTAAAACAATTTCAAAGCCATCTGAGGGAATCTTCAGAGATAAAGGAAGCCGGTTTATGGCCTATCTGTTTCCAATTCAATCAGATGCCGAGATCAAAGATATTATTGCTGAATTAAAATCCATACACCCTAAAGCAAGGCATCATTGCTGGGCAATGCGCTTAAGTCAGGATCGTTCAATTTTTCGTCTTAATGACGATGGTGAACCATCAGGAACCGCTGGAAGACCAATTTTGAATACCTTATTGTCAGATGACCTTACCAATGTTCTTGCTGTAGTGGTCAGGTACTTTGGAGGTACCTTATTAGGAGTTCCGGGTTTGATAAATGCATATAAAACGGCCACAATTGAAGCCATTCAGGCTTCAGAGATCATTGAAAAAACCGTAGATCTATTATTCAAAATTGAATTTGGCCATCCGGTCATGAATGAAGTTATGAAAGTGGTCAAGGAAGAAAATATAAAGATCTTTAATCTAAGTTTTGATCTCAAATGTACCTTTGACCTCGAAATACGGCAATCTCTAGTCAACAAAGTTATTGGCAGG
>JBIIWE010000159.1:0-5986 GCA_044339075.1 Daejeonella sp.
GGAAGGCATTCCAACGGGATTTCATTACGGATGGCTTCACGCACGAGCAAAAATCCGGGATCTGAAATTGCCGGTGTTCCTGCATCAGAGATCAGAGCGATCTGTTTTCCTTCTTTCAGAAAGCGGATGACCTCTGTAACTGATTTGTGCTCATTGTGCTGATGATGAGAAAATAACTTTTTGTCAATGCCAAAATGTTTCAGTAAAGGTGCACTGGTGCGGGTATCTTCTGCAAGAATAAGGTCCACCTCCTTCAGAATGCGGATAGCTCTGAAGCTCATGTCTTCAAGATTGCCTATCGGTGTTGGTACAAGGTAGAGTTTGCCGCTCATGTGTTCTTTTTTAATTCAGGCAATAATCAAGGAAAAACTCCAAAACCAAAGCCCAAACTCCAAACTGTTTATATCTTTGTGTAAAATTATAAAAGATGCTGCAAGTTAGTTATATCCGCGAAAATAGGGAGGAAGTTTTAAATCGTTTATCAGTAAAGAATTTTAAACAACCTGAGCTGGTCGATCATATCATTCAATTGGATGATGACCGCCGGCAAACACAAACTCAGCTAGACTCGATTGCTGCCGAGGCAAATGCATCTGCCAGGAAGATTGGTGACCTAATGCGGCAGGGACACAAGGAAGAAGCAGAAAGCATAAAGTCAGAGTCCAATACCTTTAAAGAGCAAACAAAGACACTTGGTGATAAGTTAAATGCTATTGAAATCCTATTACAGAACGAGCTTGTCTTGCTTCCCAATTTACCTCATATTTCCGTTCCCAAAGGGAAAACCCCAGAAGAAAATGTCGTGGCTCTGGAAAACGGAAAGATTCCTAAACTGATGGAAAATGCGCTGCCCCACTGGGAGCTGGCGACGAAATATGATATTATTGATTTTGAACTTGGTAACAAGATCGCCGGTGCCGGATTTCCTGTTTATAAGGGCAAAGGTGCTAAGCTTCAGCGTGCGCTGATCAATTTCTTTCTGGATCGTGCCGGTGAAGCCGGATACCGTGAAATGCAGCCACCTATTGTGGTGAATGAAGCTTCAGGTTTTGGAACCGGACAGCTTCCGGATAAGGAAGGGCAGATGTATCATATTGGTATTGATAATCTATATTTAATTCCAACTGCAGAGGTTCCGGTTACTAATTTATACCGTGATGTGATTTTGAAGGAGGACGAGTTGCCGGTAAAAAATTGTGCGTATACCCCTTGTTTCCGAAGAGAAGCAGGATCATATGGTGCACATGTGCGTGGTTTGAACAGATTGCATCAGTTTGATAAAGTTGAGATTGTACAGGTTGTTCATCCTGCCGACTCCTATCAGGTTCTTGAAGATATGAGCAATTATGTTCAGTCGCTTTTGCAGGCATTGGAACTACCCTACAGAGTTTTAAGTTTATGCGGTGGGGATATGGGATTTACTTCAGCTAAAACATATGATATGGAAGTATGGTGTGCCGCACAGGCCCGCTGGCTTGAGGTATCTTCGGTATCAAATTTTGAAACCTATCAGAGTAACCGATTGAAATTGCGCTTCAAAAGTAAAGATGGGAAGCCTCAGCTGGCCCATACTTTAAATGGCAGTGCACTCGCATTACCCAGGATAGTAGCTTCTTTACTGGAGAACAATCAGACAGAAAATGGAATTAGAATTCCGGCAGCATTGGTTCCTTACACTGGTTTTGAATGGATCAACTAATTTGATTCCATTTTTTTGTCTGATTCCATTAAAGCTGAATATTAAAAGAGATTCGTTTTATTTTTTTTAATTATTCTCTGAAATAAATTTTGATTCTGTATCAATAGAAGGGATTCTTTTATTTAATTTTAAACGTTCATTGATCAATTGATTTTAACTTCTGCTATCTCCAAGTAGTTTGATCATATGGAGGCGCATCACATCTATTTTCTTTTTTTTTAAAGTCCTCAATTTTGCATCCAAAGTGTAAATATTAATTTATGCCAATTTATATTTTTGAATTTCTGGATTTTGGCAAACAATGAGTGTCAATTCTGGTATTTATCAAGAACTTTCAAGGGATTTAATACTCTATACGTTGATTAAAAATAGTTTTTGAACCGAATTTGATTTTGGTATATATTTTATTCTTGCTATCTTGGAAATAAATTGAACTTAATATGAATATTAGGAAAATATTGATTGCAAACAGGGGTGAAATTGCAATTAGAATTAGCCGTGCATGTAATGAGCTGAATATACGGACAGCCGCAATTTATACGTATGAAGACCGCTATTCTCTACATCGCTATAAGGCTGATGAGGCTTATCAGATCGGTGAGGATAATGACCCATTAAAGCCATACCTTAATATTCAGGCCATTATTGAAATGGCCAAATACTGTAAAGCCGACGCGATCCACCCCGGATATGGCTTTTTATCTGAAAATTCTGAGTTTGCCCGTCAATGTGCAGAGAATGGGATCGTATTTATCGGTCCGAGGCCTGACGTAATGATCGCTCTAGGTGATAAGATCACGGCAAAAACGGTTGCTACACAAGCAGAGATCCCCATCATAGAAAGTAACGAACCAGATCTAAATACTCTTGAAACAGCGCTTTCTGAGGCGAAAAGAATTGGTTTCCCAATGATATTAAAGGCCGCCTCCGGTGGTGGAGGCCGCGGTATGCGTGTGGTTAGATCCGATGAGGAACTGAGGAAAGCATTTCCGGAAGCCCGCAGTGAAGCGAAAAATGCCTTTGGTGATGATACCGTTTTTCTTGAAAAATTCATAGAACGCCCACGACATATTGAGGTACAGATAGTAGCAGATAATCATGGTCATGTGATGCACCTTTACGAGCGCGATTGTTCTGTTCAGCGTCGTTTTCAAAAAGTGGTGGAAGTTGCACCTTCAATGAATTTAAAAGATGAGACTCGTGAAAAGCTGTATCATTATGCGGTTAGCATCGCCAAAGCTGTTAATTATAATAATGTAGGTACCGTAGAATTCCTGGTGGATTCTGATGAGCGGATCTATTTTATTGAGGTTAATCCAAGAATTCAGGTTGAACATACTGTTACCGAAATGATAACCGGTATCGATCTGATAAAAACACAGATCTTTATTGCGGATGGGTATATGCTTTCTGATCCTGAAATTGGCCTTCCTGATCAGTCGAAAGTAATGAAAAATGGTTTTGCCATGCAATGCCGGATCACTACTGAAGATCCTTCGAATGATTTTAAGCCTGATTATGGCACTTTGATCACCTACAGAAATGCTACCGGATTTGGTGTTCGTCTGGATGAAGGAAGCACTTATCCGGGGATGAAGATCAGTCCGTTTTTCGACTCCATGCTGGTGAAAGTCAGCACTCAGGGAGCGACACTGCTAGATGCTGCACGTAAGATGAACCGTGCCCTGCGTGAATTCAGAATCAGAGGGGTAAAGAATAATATTCAGTTTCTCGAAAACCTGATTAATCATCCGGTATTTATGGACGGTAAGGCCACCGTTAATTTTATTCAGGAGTTTCCTGAGTTATTTGCGATCACCAAAGGTCTTGATCGTGGCACCCGTGTTCTTTCATTCCTTGGTGATATATCGTTGAATGGCAATCCGGATGTGAAAAATTTCGATCCAGAGATCCGTCTTGAGAAACCACTAATCCCAGAATTTGACCATACTTCCAGCTATCCCAGGGGCACAAAAGATATGCTGAATGAAATGGGTGCTGAGGCTTTCTGTTCCTGGCTAAAAAACGAAAAGAAGATCTATTATACAGATACCACCTTCAGAGACGGCCATCAATCATTGCTGGCTACTCGTATGCGTACTTATGATATGCTGAAGGTGGCTGAAGCTTACGCCAAAGATCATCCTCAAACATTTAGTATGGAGGCTTGGGGTGGTGCCACATTCGATGTATGTCTGAGGTTCCTTCATGAAGATCCATGGATGAGGTTACAGAAATTAAGGGCTGCGATGCCTAATATTCTTATTCAAATGCTGATCAGAGGCTGTAATGGGGTTGGATATTCTGCCTATCCTGATAATCTGGTTGAGTCGTTTGTTCAAAAGAGCTGGGATAATGGTGTGGATGTTTTTCGCATTTTCGACTCTCTGAACTGGATGGAAAATATTGCCCCTTGTATTGATATGGTGCGTAAAACTGGGGGAATTGCCGAGGGTTCTTTATGTTATACCGGCGATATTCTAGATCCAAAACGGACTAAGTACAATCTCGATTATTACATACGCTTGGCAAAAGATCTTGAAAATGCAGGATCTCATATTCTGGGTGTTAAAGACATGTCAGGGCTTTTAAAGCCCCATGCGGCCAAACTGCTGATTGAAGCATTAAAAGACACTGTGAAGATTCCTATTCACCTTCACACGCATGATACTTCCTCCCTGCAGTCGGCTACTTACCTAATGGCTATTGAAGCTGGTGTGGATGTGGTGGATTGCGCTCTGGGTTCTATGTCGGGAATGACTTCTCAGCCGAATTTTAATTCTATTGTGGAGATGATGCGTTTTCATGAACGTGAGAATCCATATAATGTAAAATCACTGAACCAGTTTAGTAATTATTGGGAAACGGTACGTGATTATTATCATCCTTTTGAGTCGGGCATGAAATCTAGTTCTGCAGAAGTTTTTCAGCATGAAATACCTGGCGGGCAGTATTCAAACCTTAAGCCGCAGGCGATCGCTCTCGGACTTGGAGATAAGTTTGAGGAGATCAAAGAACGCTATGCCGATGTCAATGAGATGTTTGGAGATATTGTAAAGGTAACTCCTAGTTCAAAAGTTGTTGGCGATATGGCCCAATATATGGTAGCAAACAACATAAGTAAGGAGGATATATTTACTAAAGGCGAGCAGATCTCTTTCCCGGAATCGGTGGTTTCTTATTTTATGGGTGAGATAGGTCAGCCAGAAGGAGGTTTCCCGCAAGAGCTTCAGCGGATAGTTTTGAAGGGTAAAACTGCCATGACCGAACGTGCCGGCAAGAGTCTGCCAGCGCTTGATCTGGAGCAGGATTTTAAGGATTTTAAGAAACAGTTCGGTGATGATCTTCCTTATACAACTTACCTATCGTATAAGTTTTATCCAAAAGTGACAGAGGATTATCTGCAAATGTTCCGCAAATATGGAGATGTAGATGTTGTCCCGACCAAATATTTCTTTTTTGGGATGAAACCGGGTGAGGAGACTACTATTCAGATCGCTCCTGGCAAAACATTGCTGGTGAGGCTTCAGTCTATGGGGCCTGCTGATGATAAAGGTATGCGTACGGCATTCTTTAAGCTGAACGGACAGACCCGAAATATTGAAGTTCAGGACCGATCGATCAAGGTGGTCCGACAGGAAAATCGTAAAGCGGATAAGGAAAGTGCGCATCATATTGGCTCTCCATTGCAGGGTATGCTTTCCAAGGTTTTTGTGAAACAAGGCGATGCGGTTAAAAAGAATCAACCTTTGTTTATGGTTGAAGCCATGAAAATGGAAACCAATATTGCTGCAAGTTCGGATGGTATTGTAGGAGATGTTATTTTGTTGGCGGGAACATTGGTCAATACGGATGATTTGGTGCTGGAGTTTAGGTAGTGAGTATATAGGTTTCAAAAAAGTACTCGAAATCGGATAGAATGATTTGTTTTGGGAGGGTAGCACACGCGACACGCGTGCGCTCAATGTCATTATTTAAGGATTACGATCCTGACGAAAGTCAGGATCTCCTTCATTATTACAAAATGCATTGTCATTCTGGCGAAGGCCAGAACCTTCTGCCCCCTTAAATAATGACATTGCGCGTGCGCTAGCAGTGAGTATACAGGTTTCAAAAAAGTACTCGAAATTGGATAGAATGATTTGTTTTGGGAGAGAAGCACACGCGACACGCGTGCGCTCAATGTCATTAAGTTAGTGATATAAATCATTGATATTCAGTATTTTAAACTTGTTTAAGTCGATTGTTTTTTGTATATTTAACTCATAATCAACTAGTTAAAATGCA
>JBIIWE010000001.1:0-18823 GCA_044339075.1 Daejeonella sp.
GGTATCTTATTGGAAAAGAAAAAAGTAAAGGTGATAAGTTACATTCAAAAAGGCTTCAAAACCTGTTTGCTGGAAATAAAAAAGCATGATTATATTTGCGTTGTCAGATTTATTGATCATTTCATGCTCATAAAAATGACATCATAAGGGTGAAAAGAAGCTGTATTTTTAGATCAGAGCGACTAGGATTCAGGAATTGGTTAACATCAGACCTGGAACCAATCTCCAGAATCAATACGGATGAAAAAAACATGGAGTTTTCCCGCGGATGTAAGTTCCACAGAGCAAAAATTAAACTTTATTGATAGAATGCAATCACTGTTTGAGGCAAAAGGATTTTGTTATTTTGCTGTAGACGTACTGTAAAACAATGAATTCATAGGTTTCATCGGACTTTCAGAACAAAACTATAAAGTAGAATGTACACCCTGCATAGACATTGGCTCGAGACTAAAAAGTTCGGAATGGAATAAAGGTTTTGCGACAGATGCTCCGAAAAAATGTTTAGCATATTCTTTTACTGTCCTAAAACTTGAAAAAAATATTCTATAGCTTCAAAAGCAAATTCGATTCGGAACATATCATGACAAATATTGGGATGAAAGAACTTTACGAGTTTGAGCATGCCTTATTAACAAATCATGAACGTCTCAAAATTTGTGTATTGTAAGAGATGAAAAACAGCAATTACACAAACAATACCTGATATTATTTTTTTGTTTTCCAAGTGTTATTCAGGAATGTACTGATCAATTCTGACCAACAAAACTAAAAAAACCTATTTGATTGTTTTTTCTGAGGGTTGATTTAATCAAAGCAATGTAACAAAGAATTAAAATCAGTATCTAAAAATCATAAAATAATCAATCAAAAAAAATGCTGAGTATCAGAAATATCGTTAAGCAATATGCTAACCATCGTGCTTTAGATAATGTTTCTATTGAGGTAGAAAAAGGATCTATTTTCGGGCTCTTAGGTCCGAATGGCGCAGGCAAGACCTCACTTATTCGTATCATCAATCAGATCACTGCCCCAGATCATGGGGAGATATTCCTGAATGGGGAGAAACTAAATCCTTCACATATTTCCACAATTGGCTATCTTCCTGAAGAGCGTGGATTGTATAAGAAAATGGAAATAGGTGAGCAAATGCTTTATCTGGCACAGCTCAAAGGACTTTCAAAATCGAATGCCACAACCAGGATTAAATTTTGGTTTGAAAAAATGGAAATTCAGAGTTGGTGGAATAAGAAAGTGGAGGATCTGAGCAAAGGAATGCAGCAGAAAGTTCAATTCATTGCCACTGTTGTTCATGATCCTGAGCTTATCATCCTGGATGAGCCCTTCTCAGGCTTTGATCCGGTAAATGCTCAGCTTATTACCAATGAGATACTTGAATTGAATAGTAAGGGTGCTACGATCATCTTTTCTACACACAGGATGGAGTCTGTTGAACAGTTATGTGATAGTATTGCACTGATACATAAATCAAAAAAAATACTGGATGGGAAAGTTAAAGATATCAGGAACTTATACCGGAATAATAGCTACCGCATCGCATTTACAGGAAGTATCAATACTCCTGCGGTTCAAATCTTCAGCATCAATGATGAAAAGATTGAGGATGGGATCACGCATTTGACCATTCAGATCGACCCCAAGTATTCAGTGAACGATCTGCTTAATTTTTTAATCCCTCAAGTGCAGATTACTGAACTTTCGGAAATCATCCCAAGCATGAATGACATCTTTATTCAGAACGTAAAAAATTAACTCAACATCATGAACAAAACGCTACTAATAATAAAAAGAGAATATTTCAGCAGGGTTAAAAAGAAGTCGTTCCTGATCATGACCTTCCTCGTTCCGATGCTTATCATTGGAATGTATGCCCTGATATTTGCTTTATCAATGAGTGGAGGAGATAATATCCCAACCGTTGAGGTAATAGATGAAAGCGGAATATTTGAAAAGGCATTTGAAGATAAGAAGTCCGTAAATTTCGAAGTTTCTGAACTGTCATTAACTGAAGCAAAAAAGAAGGTGATTAATAACGAAGATGCATTCGTACTTTATATCCCAAAAGATATCAGTACCGGTGGAATTATTGAGATGTTTGCACAGAAAAAGGCCGGATTATCTGTTATCAGCACCATAGAAAGGCAGTTAAACGACCAAATGCGTGTCAAACTATTGAAAGATGCCGGAATAGATTCAGAAACACTTGATAAAATAAAGCCTAATTTATCTGTTGTATCTAAAGAACTAACAATTGAAGGTGAGAAAGACAGTAGTTCAGGGGCTGCTATGGCAGTTGGTTTTGCTGCTGCAATATTAATCTATATGTCACTATTTATTTATGGCATACAGGTCATGAGAGGCATTATTGAAGAAAAGACAAGTAGAATTGTTGAGGTGGTAATTTCATCCGTAAAACCATTCCAGCTTATGATGGGTAAGATCATTGGGATCGGTTTAGTTGGATTAACTCAATTTATGTTATGGATCGTTCTTTCAGCAAGCTTAATGACTCTTGCTACAACAATTTTATTTAAAGACAAAGTTGAGCAGGTAAAATCAGAAATGCCTATGACTAAGCAGGTGGAGGCCGTTTCAAATAATGGTCCGGGTATGGATATTGTCAAAGCAGTCCAAACTGTTCAATGGACCTATATTCTGCCAGTTTTCATCATATTTTTCCTTGGCGGATATATGCTTTATTCAGCACTTTTTGCAGCAGTAGGGTCAGCAGTTGACAGTGACACTGAAACACAGCAATTTATGCTGCCAATAACCTTGCCCCTACTTTTTACCTATATCATGTCATTTAGTTTTATAGTTAATAATCCAGACAGCAGTTTATCATTCTGGCTCAGTATCATTCCATTTACTTCACCAATTGCCATGATGGTCAGACTTCCATTTGGGGTACCAAATTGGGAACTCGCCTTATCCATTTTCCTGTTGATCGGAGGATTTATATTTACTACATGGGTTGCATCGCGTATTTACAGGGTAGGCATTCTGATGTATGGAAAGAAGGTGAGTTTTAAGGAGTTGGGGAAATGGTTTATGTATAAGGAGTAAGGTTTGGGGAGAGGGAAGTTGAAAGGAGAAAGGTAAAAGATGAAAGGTAAAAGATGAAAGGTAAAAGATGAAAGGTGAAAGGTAAAAGATGAAAGTGCAGAAAGGATAAAGCTGAAAGATGAAAGTTAAAAGCAAGAAGCAAAACCCCTTTGACATATAACTTAGAACTTAATACTTAATACTTATAACTTATTACTTAAAACTTATTACTTAAAACTTATTACTTAAAACTTAAAACTCACCAATGAATTCCATTGCCATCCTCGATCTGGGTACCAATACTTTTCATTTATTGATCGCTGAAATCAATGAAAATAGTCCGGAGCTTATTTTCCAGGAGACCATTGCAGTGAAACTTGGCGAAGGAGGTATGAGAGATGGCATGATCAATGTTTCGGCGTTTGATCGTGGAGTTTCTGCCATCAGGCAGTTTAAGACCTCCATTGATCACTATGGTGTATTTCAGATTAAAGCTTTTGCTACATCTGCCTTACGATCTGCTTCAAATAGCGAAGATTTTATCAAAAAAATATTGACAGAAACCGGAATAAAGATTGAAATAATTGATGGAAACAGAGAGGCAGAATTGATCTTTTCTGGAGTTCGTTCGGCAATCAACATGAAAGATCAAAGCAGTTTGATCATGGATATTGGTGGTGGGAGTGTTGAATTTATCATTTGCGATCAAGATCAAATATTCTGGAAAAAAAGCTTTGATATAGGCGCTGCTAGGCTTATGGAACTGTTTCACAAATCAGACCCAATTTCAGAATCGAATATAAACGAGCTTCATTCAAATCTGAATTCAGTACTTATTGATCTGAAAATCCAATTGGATATGTACAAACCCAAACAACTTATAGGTTCGGCAGGTGCATTTGAAACATTTGCAAGTATGGTCGACCCGGACTTCAAAATTCAGTTCGAAAAACCTGAATTCAATATTGACCTTGATAAATTCGAAAAAATATCAAAATTCATTATTGGAAGCAATCATGAAGAACGGGCTGTTACAGCTGGAATTCCAGGGGTAAGAGTTGACATGATCGTTGTAGCAACATTATTAACACGTTATGTTCTTAATCTGTATGAGTTCAAGATTCTAAAACTTTCAACATATTCCATGAAAGAAGGAATACTATTTGAAATGATCTGATTCATTGAACCCGAGGAGATCAATCAACAAGCTTGCATAATTCTTCATATAGACGATGAGTTGGAAGTCCCATAATATTACTGTAAGAACCAATGATCTTTTCAACAGCAACAAGTCCGATCCATTCCTGAATGCCATAAGCACCTGCTTTATCCATTGGATGATAATTAGAAATATAATATCGGATCTGTTCAGAATTAATGGGTTTAAAGAACACTTCTGAAACTTCGAAAAAACTTTTAATCTGATGATGTTTAAGCAAGCTTACTGCGGTAATAACCTCATGCCTCTTGCCCGACAAATCTGAAAGAATTTCAAAAGCATGATCTGCATTTTCAGGTTTACCCAAAATTCTTCCTTCAATTGAAACAATCGTATCGGCCGTGATGACAATCTCATTATTTATCACTTTATCAAATGCTCTGACTTTATTTTCTGAAATATAAACAGCTATCTCTGAAGGCGATAATCCAGCAGGATAACTTTCATCAACATCACTTAGAACAACAGTGAAATCAATTCCCATCAGTTGTAGCAATTCCTGTCTTCGTGGTGACTTAGAAGCCAATATTATAGGTGGAAATTTTTCGATCATAGCTTTAAAATTTCAGCAAAAATAAGAAAAGCGGCCAGAAGCCGCTTTTCAATTTATAAAATCTATGATTAATTACTTCTCATTCTACTTCGACGTTCTTCTAAGATTGCTTGATAAGCCTTTTTTTGCTCATCATTTAAAATAAAATTAACCATTTTATTAGTTTCTTCCTGAACGGGCATCATCTTTGAACGCATTGCACTAAAATCACCATTAAGGGTTGTTCTGATACTATCAACCTGATTTGCTGACCAAAGAAATACTGAAGCTAGTTTTACTTTCTGATCCTGGCTAAGTTTTAATGATTCAAGCTGAGAAAGCTGACGAGTTGCTCTTTCTTCTGGTGTTCCCATTTGCATTCTACCCTGAGCGCTTGCACTAATTGTGAAACTAAGTAAGAGTCCGAAAATAATAGATAGTCTTTTCATCTGTTTAAATCTTTAAAATTTGACAGAAATATAAACAAAAAGTTTAATGCTAAAAAAATTAAACTGCTGTGGATCCATCAGTAGCAGAAGGATCTATATCGGTCCATAAGTTCTGGATCTTTAAAACCTTCTCCACAATATCTCTAACACATCCTTCTCCTCCATTTTTTGAAGAAATATAATGTGAAATTGCTTTTATTTCTTCTACGGCATCCAGTGGACAAACTGCAATACCTGCAAGTTTCATAATCTGAAGATCGGGAATATCGTCGCCCATAAATAATACCTGATCAGGAGTAAGGTCATTTTGAATCAGGTAATTAGAATAAACTTCAAGCTTTGAGTCAAGTCCCAAAAAAACATCCTGGATTCCCAGTCCCCTTAAACGATATTCAACACCTTTTGATCGCGCACCAGAAAGAGCTGCTACCTTAATCCCCTTTTTTACTGCAAGCTGCAATGCATAGCCATCCTTAATATTAAATTGTCTGAGCTGCTCTCCTGATTCAGTCAGGAGCAAAATGCCATTGGTGAGCACTCCATCTACATCCAGAATAATTGCTTTAATATGTTTAAGTTTTTCGAGGAACATGGGGGATGTGGGTTGGGGGATGAGGACTAATATCTGTTTTCGGTTATCTGATATCGGTTATCTGTTATCTGTTATCAGTTATCTGTTATCAGTTATCAGTTATCACGATAGCTATCGGGTTGTCAGTTGTCTGTTATCAGAAAACAGTGCAGATTTCAAATTAGTGATTAATCGTCATGATTCTTGGTTCTTGGTTGCTTTCCACAATGTAAGAGATATGTGGTATTAGTTCAGACCTCCAACCTCCTATTGATTATCGCGCCATTCGTAAACCCATGCAGACTGGATCTGTTCCAGGTGACCTTCAGTACTTTCTTCGCGGGTGCCTGCAAAATTAGGCAGACTTAAGATCCACTCAAGAAGATCCGTAAATCGTATTCTATAGATCTGGGATTCACCAAAATCAACTCCGAACTTTTCATATAGTCCCATAGCAATATCTTCGTGATCTTTCCAGTGAATTGGTAATTCAAATTTGTCGTTTGCCATTTATAAACTTTATTAATGTCCTAAAAATTGATGCTGATCAGGAAGTGTTACTTCAATATTACCGTCAATAACGATGCACTGACAACCTAAACGTGAATTTATACGCGGGTTTATTGCCCGGTCAATAAAATCTTCCTCTTTATCTGATATTTCCTGAAGGAAATCCAAACCCGAATTAACATAAACCTGACAAGTACTGCATCCGCAAACTCCTCCACAATTATGTTGTAATTCTATCCCATTATCGAGACAGACATCCAAAACCGATTCTCCCTCAGCGATGGGTAACTCCAAAGATGACTTTGCAGTTTCCTCAAAATTGATTTTTAACTTAAAAATGTTCATTGTTGCAAAAATAGCATTTTAAATTCAGCCTTGAGATCGCTCTTGTAAATTGACTATGCTTTGACTTAATTTTTGATAGAGCTCTTTCAGCTCAGGTTTTGCGGTCAGTAAATCAAGATGAGCATTGATTGTAGACTGATCACCACGTATTGCAGGACCTGTTTGCATTGTGATCGGATCGTTTAACTGAACCTTGCTGGCAGTTTCAGTGATTAAGGGCCGCAAAAGATCAAAATCGAGATTTTGCTCAATCAGTAATTCCTGAGATAATGAAAAAAGATGATTGGTAAAGTTACAAGCAAATACAGCTGCAACGTGCAATGCTTTCCTCTGTTCAGACTTTAATTCGATAACTTTTTCAGATAATCTATCGGCAATAGCATGAATAATTGATGCTACTTCAGGAGTATTACCCTCAATAGCAATTGGAATTTGCCTGAAATCGATTGGTTTAACCTTTGAAAAGGTCTGCAAAGGATAAAAAACACCAATTTTAGATGAGGATCCCTCCAAAGCATCAATTCCAGTAGTTCCGGAAGTATGAACGATCAGCTTGTCGCCAACCTTCAATTCGTGAGCCAGATGCTTTATTGCTTCATCTTTAACAGCAATTATATAGAGATCAGCATTTGTATTCAGATCAAACAGATCAGAAATAGGCTCTGAGGCCAAAGTATCTGCCAATTCACGAGCGTGATCAATATTTCGGCTCCATACCTGAACAATATTCTGACCTGCCATTTTAAATGCCCGGCCTAATTGACTAGCTACATTACCACTACCCACTAAAACTATATCCATCAGGCTTGCTTAATTTCACTATTCCTTCTGAAAATGGATAATAAAAATCCGATAACCATAATGATTGTACCGCCCCAGAATAAATTAATATAAGGGAACTCAATTGCTTTTAACACCACCCATGTTTTTTCAGGCTTAGGCTTTTGGTATACCATTAGCTCTAACTTATTCCTGTCAGGGAAGACATTAGTAAAACGAAATTTCAACCCTTTTTCATCAACTTTTTTTCCAAAATCAAATTTTGAACCATCTTTGAGCAGATAAATCGGTTCAGATGGATATACTTTACCATTTGAATTCACTTCCAACTGCAAGCCAATAGCAATATCCCTTTCACCAACAGGGATATTCTGAATCTGGGCGTTACGGTTAATCCCTTTAACAAGAATATAACCCTCTCTAAATCTGACAGTATCGCCCACATTGATCTCATAAGTAAGTGGCTTTTCATAACTTTCATCATCAGAATGACCTTCATGTTCCTCATGATCTTCTTCCTTTAATGGCACACTGCTCACATGCGTATAAATGTCGTGGAACAAATAGTGCTTTGTATCCGGAGATGCGATGATCTGCCTCATCTTAGCATTTTGCTGAGCATTTGGATATAAGGTAAAGTTCTCTTTTGCCTTGCCGGTTTCTTCGTTAATAACCTTGTAATTAATTCTGTAATAAGTATTTACCCCTTCAACAGAATCGCCAAGATAGGTAACAGTATACCGGTCCATTTTAACTGGCTCATCCTTGTAAAGAATTATATTTTCACGGGGATTATTACTCTTGGCAAACTCATCTCCAAAGCCGATACCTGTATTATTGATTGAAACCACTTTATTAGTTGCAGCTGCGACCAATGCACCGACCAATAACATGGCAAATCCAATATGAGCTACAGCAGATCCTGCCAATCGCCATTTCCCTTTAAATGCATCCCCAAGTATTCTGGCATTTGCAATAATTGAGAACACGGAAGCATAGGTAAGAATGATATACATCACATTGGTATAGATATCCATGACGTAAACCGCTGCAGCAGTAATAAATAAGGAGAATAAAAGAGATACAGAAATGCTTACAAAGAATTTCCTAGGATCTGTTTTCTTATATTTTAGGAACTGTGAGAATGCTGAAATAAATGCAATAACTACCGCAAAAGGGACCTGCCATTTATTGTAATGTGCAATTACATTCGCAGGAGGAGCTATCTCAGTACCAAAAATGGCATTAAATACCGGCACCGATGTGGTTGCCAAAATCTGAAGGCAGGCAATCGAAATAACCAAAGCACCTATAAAAAGCCAGAACTCTCTAGAGTATGTTTCCTCATCTTTTTTAGTAATCGGAAGTTCTTTCCAACGAATAACCAGAAAAATTACAGAGATGAACAAAAAGGTAAACACATATAAAACGAGATGCCAGAACATTCCAAGATCGGTGAACGCATGAACAGATGTTTCACCAAGGATACCGCTTCTGGTTAGGAAAGATGCATACAGTACCAAGACAAAGCTAATAAGAACCAAGAAAGTAGCAGTAAAATAAGAATGTCCTGAATTTTTATAGGCTATCAGAACGTGTACCGCTGCAATTAAAGTCATCCATGGAATAATTGAGGCATTTTCAACTGGATCCCAGGCCCAGAAACCACCGAAATTCAAGGCCTCATAAGCCCAAAATGAACCCATTATAATACCCGTTCCCAAGATCATAACTGCAAACAATGTCCATGGTAATGCGGGTTTAACCCAATCAGCATATCTCTTTTCCCATAGTCCGCCAATTGCGTAAGCAAATGGAACGATCATGGATGCAAAGCCTAAAAACAAGGTTGGAGGGTGTATCACCATCCAGTAATTTTGAAGTAATGGATTCAATCCATTTCCATCTGTAATCAGGCTTAAATAATCGCCTCGCTGAAAGATCGGTCCGGGAACCGCATCTCTAAGCAATATGAAAGGAGAGCTTCCTATCCTGAATCCAAAAACCTCTACTCCAACAAGCATAGAAGCTATAAATGCCTGCGACAGCATGATAGTGGTCATCACTGAGTTTTCCCAGCTCTTACCTTTTCTAAGAATTACAAAACCTAAAACAGCCTGCCAGAACATCCATAACCAAAAACTACCCTCCTGTCCTTCCCAAAAAGAGGAAATAATATAATAAACAGGGAGTATTTTAGATGAATGAGCCCAGGCATAGTGGTACTCAAATAAATGATTGTAAATAATAAAATATAAAGAAGATCCAATTCCAAGTACTGCAGCAATATTGATCAGGAAGGCAATTCTTGCAATTCGTTTCCATCCCTCAGAACCTGCTCTGACAAGAGAATCTTTAGAAAGATTGGTGGTAGTTGCGAAATAATAGGAGATGGTTGCCAGCAGCGCTGTGCAAAAGGATAAAATGATGAAGAATTGACCTATCTTCCCTGGAAGAAGGTTTTCTCCAATGAATTGTATTTCCATTTAAGCGTTAAATTTTTGCTGTAGAAGCAGATACTTCAGTAACTTCTACCTCGTCTTTAGTGTATTTAGAAGGGCACTTCATTAAAATTTTCGAGGCATGGAATTCATTCCCAATCATTTTACCAGTTAATACTATTTGCTCTGACCGCTCGAAATCCTGTGGTTTGGAACCATTGAATACCACTTTACTTTCCAGACCCTGATTATCTCTCATATAAAAAGCAAAGTAATTGGCATCTTGCTGAGGATTATAAAAAAGTTCTTTCTCTTTGTTTAGCTGACCAACAACATGCAGTTCAGATTCAGATTTTTTAGCATCAGTAAATGAGCCATAAGTACTTGAATCTGCATAAGTACTGATTATTATACCGATCGCTAATGCGATTATAACGATACCGGCTATTGAACTTTTTTTCATGGCTTTGCTTTAAATAAAAAAATTAAATGCAAGTACAAAAGTACTAAATAGTAAACTCATGGAGTAAAGATAACAAGATTGTTTCTATATTAGAATCATTCTAAATAAATTGGAGCGAAGTATTGAAATTCCGCTCCAAAATATTAAATAAGCCTGATTAATTAAGGCCAGATACCCATATTCATATAAGATACAGCCACCTTATCGATAGAACTAACAAAAGCTGCAGTTCTGAGTCCGTCAATTTTAGGATTACTTAGCTGAACCTCTCTGATCTCATGATATGATCTGATCATGGTATCTTCTAATCCTGAATTAACCAATTCAAGCTCTGAAGCACCTTTAATGATCATACTTCTTTGGGCTGAATCAAGAGAAACACCGGTAGTTTTCTCAACCATATTCACCAGGTTGAGATTAGCATTTTCTTCGTAACGCTTATCCATTCTCCCGAAGGCAACATGTGAAAGATTTTTAAGCCACTCAAAATAAGAAACTGTTACTCCACCTGCATTACAATACATATCTGGAATAATGATACAGCCCTTATTGATCAATATTTCTGCTGCATCAGGAGTTGTTGGTCCGTTTGCTGCTTCTGCAATGATTTTAGCCTTGATATTTGCAACATTAGCAATTGTGATTTGATTTTCAAGAGCTGCAGGGACAAGAATATCACAATCCTGCTCTAATCCTTCGGCAGAATTTTTAAACTCTTTTTGAGATCCAGCAAATTCAAGTATTGAACCGGTTAATTTACGATGATTAAATACTTCATCCAGATTTAAACCTGATGAATTATATATCGCACCTTCAAACTCACAGATTCCCACAACAGTAGCACCAAATTCAAGAAGATATTTGATGGTATGATATCCTACATTACCTAGCCCTTGTACAATCACACGCTTTCCTGAAATACCGGCAGAAATACCTAATTTCTTCATATCTTCCGCAACGTCAACACACTCACGGATAGCAATTGCCACACCTCGTCCGGTTGCTTCTTTCCTTCCTGCAATGCCATGCAATGCAAGAGGTTTTCCAGTAACACATCCAAGAGCATCCAGCTGTCCAGGATTCATTGTTTGATAAGTATCAGCAATCCAACTCATTTCACGCTCACCTGATCCATAATCTGGCGCAGGAACATCAATTCCGGGGCCAATGAAATTCTTTTTAATCAATTCGACAGTATACCTGCGGGTGATAGTTTCAAGTTCGGCCAAAGTGTATTCCTTTGGATTGATCTTAATACCTCCCTTAGCACCACCAAATGGAACATTTACAATCGCGCATTTATAAGTCATGAGTGCAGCAAGTGCCATTACCTCATCTTCATTAACAATTTCGCTGTATCGGATACCCCCTTTTGTAGGAGATTTATGATGAGAATGCTCCACTCTCCAGGCATCAATTACTTCGAAACCATTTCCCCTACGAATTGGGAAACGAAATCGATAAACACTATTACAAGATCTGATCTGGTCAAGCAATCCTTCCGGATGGGAAGTAAATTGTGCTGCATGATCAAAAAACTGACAAACGTCACCAAAAAACGAAGTTTCTGAGTGCGCTGCGTCTATAGACTTAGCCATAAAATAAATTTATTAATTAGAATAATTGGTTTTCTACTGCAAAGTTGATAGAAAAAAACTGATACTGAAAATCAAAATTACTTAGTGTATGAAGTACATAGTAATGATGCCCAAGAAAAAGCAGACTACTAGAATTTAAACCTAGATTTCAGGCTATTTTTGCTTCTCGATTTTTTTTAATCGATTATCTATTGAGAACAGATAAATTGCCAATCCGATAAATATAACAGCAATAACCATTACAACAACATAGATCTTACCCGACTCTCTTAGTTCGCTGGCCATATCAACGCCATTTGAATTCTGCGCTAAACTGATCAAAGAAAAGGACAACATTAAACAGATCGTTAGAATAAAACTTTTCATTGTGCTCGAATATATATTTAACTGATAGTGCTTATCAAAACTATTTTATCTTTTTTTACTTATTAATTATTTTCATACTGTTTATTCTCAACTTTCCGGATACGATACCTGATTGTAGTGATCCACGTACTCATCAATATCCATCCGAGAACTGCAGGGTAAAATACCGGACGTAATTCAGGAGCCATATCTTTGGTATTAAAGCCTGGGTTTCCTCCGTTTCCGGGATGAAGAGAATCTGTCATACGGGGTAATATAAATAATAATACTACCATGATCGGAAAAGCAAAAATATTATAAACAGCTGAGATCCTTCCTCTTTTTTGTTCTTCTTCAAGTGAATTCCTAAGAACCAGATACGCCAGATAAACCAGCAAAGCTATTGCGGCACTATTTTGTTTAGGGTCATTGCTCCAGGCCTCTCCCCAAGTGAATTTAGCCCAAACTGCGCCGGTAACTAATCCAAGCACGCCAAATACTATACCGACATTGGCACTTTCCACTGCCATCAGGTCGTCATTTTCATTGGAAGAGTTGAGGAAGCGGATACTGTAAATAAAAGAAACGGTCAGCATCACAATCATGGAGAACCACATAGGAACATGAAAATGAATATTCCGGATAGTTTCGTTAAGAATTGGCTTGGCCGGAACATGAAATAAAAAACCCGCGATAATGGAGAAAAGTATAAGAACTATAGCCAAAATTTTCCACCAGCTTTTA
This sequence comes from Daejeonella sp., assembly GCA_044339075.1. Lineage (GTDB taxonomy): Bacteria > Bacteroidota > Bacteroidia > Sphingobacteriales > Sphingobacteriaceae > Daejeonella. The sequence continues at coordinate 13,064 of JBIIWE010000001.1, forward strand.
TTCATCATGTTGCATTTTTAATCACGCCAAAGGTAAGGAAATAACAATAAAGAAGTAGTAACGACGATAACATTTATAGCCAAAAGAACTCCAATCTCATCGTAAGAAACCGACCTATCTAAACCATCCATAGCATTTTTAGAAAATTTGATCAGCACAACAAGCAAAGGTATGATCACCGGGAAACTTAAAATAGCCATCAAGCCTCCTCCATTACTTGCTTTGGATGCAATACCAGATATCATGGTAAAAACTGATGCAAAACTTATACTGCCTAGCAAAACAGAAAGCATGTAGAATAATGGATCGCCAAGGGGATTTTTAAAAACCAGCGTATAAAATCCCAGAGCAATGGCTGACAACAACAGCATCAGCATTATATTGTATATTATCTTGGAGATGATGATCGCCTGCGGACCAGTTAAGGTATAATAGTAGAGCTGCCTACCCCTGCTTTCCTGAATAAAACTTTTTGTAATTGCATTTACTGAGGCAAAAAGCATAATAATCCAGAATAAGGCATTCCATGTTGGGGCACTACTGATCTCACGAAATGCTAGGTAGCATACAAAAACAGTAGATACTACATACAAGAGTATACCATTCAAAGCATATTTTGAACGCCACTCAAGCATGATCTCTTTACGGATCAGAAACTTTACCTGGTTGAATAAATCCATCGAAGCAAATATATACTTTGCATTTCAGTTTCAGGTATTCTATAGCCAATTCAGATATTTCTGTGTAATTTGTAGGGATGTTTTCCTCTATAATAGAAAGTCCGATTGGGCAATTGTGCATTAAAGCAAATGAGCATGAAGTGTTTTCAATAAATTTTCCGGATCAATTAACAGATGAGAGTCCGAATAAGATCACTGAAATAGCTAAAGCACAATTCATCGAATATTTTGAAGGTAAGAGAAACAATTTTGATTTTCCAATGCTTCAAACAGGGACAGATTTTCAAAAAAATGTTTGGAATGAACTCCGAAAAATTGATGCGGGCAAACCGATTACGTATGCAGCTCTGGCTAAAAGAATGAAAAACCCATTAGCCATTCGGGCAATTGCCTCTGCAAATGGTAAGAACAACCTATTGATTGCTATACCCTGCCATCGGGTAATAGGAAGCAATGGAGAACTTATTGGATTCTCTGCAGGACTATGGAGAAAGAAATGGTTGCTTGAACATGAAACAAGAATAACTATGAACGGACAGTCAAGCTTGCTAAATGAATTTTAGAGTATAAACTCGAATATTTTTTCAAAAAGTGCTGAACTCTAAATATGTCAATGCGGGCTTGACCCGCACTTGTCAATGCGGGCTTGACCCGCACTTCTCAATGCGAGCTTGACCCCCACCTGTCAATACGCGCTTGACCCCCACCTGTCAATGCGGGCTTGACCCGCACTTGTCAATGCGGGCTTGACCCGCACGTGTCAATGCGGGCTTGACCCGCATGCATTATCTTGGTGCTAATTCCACATGATAACGAACAAGGTCATCTATAGGAGAACGAATGATCTTTCCTACTTTCATACCATATTCAATTGCTGTTTCTTCGAGTACATTTCTGAAATTATACCCAACAGAGCCGATACAATTAAAGGTATGATCCTTATAATTAGGATAATGGCTGACCAGATTTTCGAAGAAGTCAACGAAAGATGTTTTCACAATTTTTCTTGAATACTCTGCGTGCACATTATTATCATACACGAACTTGCTGAAACTCGCACAAAAGCGATTTGCTAATGGCTTGGTATAAACCTGATCCGTAATTTCATCAGGAGTCAATTTATAAGTCTCCCAAAAACGTTTTCTCACCACTTCAGGCATATATCCGCGCAAGTAATCAGTCAGTAATTTTTTCCCTATGTAACAACCACTACCCTCGTCACCTAAAATATAGGCCGCTGAATCAATGTTTAATGAAATATCTTTACCGTTATAAATTCCGGTATTCGTGCCTGTTCCTAATATTGCTGCGAAGCCAGTGTCTAATCCCAGTAATGCACGAGCTGCTGCAAGCAGATCATGCCCTATATATATGCTGGCCTTGGTAAATACCCTCGTCATCGCATCTGAAACTACTTTTAACTTCTCTTCAGTTGAACAACCAGCTCCATAATAGTTAACTTCGGTCACTTTATCCAGATCAAGATCCGATGGAAGATCCTTAAAAAGAGATTCTACAATATAGTCTGAACTTACAAAATATGGGTTATAACCTTCTGTGTTGAAATAGATCTTTTGACCAGATTCATTCAATAAACACCAATTGGTTTTAGTAGACCCACCGTCAGCAATTATGATCATAATTATTTTTTTCTAAAAGGTTAAATGTAAGAATTAATACTTATTGTCAATAGAACACTTTGAAATATTCAGCTGGTTGATTTTGTAATAAATGGATAAATAAAGTTATCAAGTGCTTTTTCAACAATAATTTCTACGGATTTATAAAAAAACAGATTGAATTTTTTAGTACGTAATGCTTATTGCAACAAAAAATTCCAGATAACAAGGATAAAATCTAATTTTAGGCATGAATGAGAATAAAATGATCATAGACCTGCGCAGTGATACAGTGACCCGTCCAACTGCCGGAATGCTGGAAGCCATGTTTAGTGCAAAAATTGGGGATGATGTATTTGGGGAAGATGAAACTGTTAACGCACTACAAGATAAGCTATCAGACCTGTTTGATATGGAAGATGCATTGTTTTGTCCATCTGGTACCATGACCAACCAGATTGGAATTAAATGCTTTACTAATCCGATGGACGAGGTTATTTGCGATGAAACGGCTCATGTGTACCGTTATGAGGGTGGAGGAATTGCCTTTAACTCATCCGCATCGGTTCGTTTATTGTATGGTGACAGGGGTCGTTTGAATGCTGACCTCATAGAACCGCATGTTAATCCCGACAATGTGCATTACCCTAAAAGTAGTCTTGTAGTACTTGAAAATACTGTAAATCGTGGTGGAGGAAGCTTTTATACCCTTGAGCAGATTGAACCGATCTATCATTTATGCCGTTTAAAAAATATGAGCCTGCATCTTGATGGAGCAAGAATTTTCAATGCACTGGCAGAAACAGGTGATGATCCAAAAGAATACGGAAGGATGTTCGACGGAATTTCTGTTTGTTTATCAAAGGGCCTTGGAGCACCGGTAGGTTCAGTTCTTTTGGGAAGTAAAGAAACTATCCATAAAGCAAAACGCATCCGAAAAGTGTTTGGAGGAGGCTGGCGCCAGGCAGGATTTCTTGCTGCAGCGGGGATATATGCCCTTGATCACCATATTAACAGGTTGAAAGATGATCATAAAAATGCAAAGATCCTTGCTGAGACTTTGATCAGTTTACCTTATGTAAAAAGCTGCATGCCGGCTGATACCAATATTGTGATCTTTGAGCTGGATAAAAAGCATGATCCGGAAGAATTCGTTGAGAAGTTAAGTCATTATGGAATCAAGTGTAATACCTTCGGGAAACAAATGATCCGTTTTGTAACCCACCTGGATATAAGTGATACGATGATCGATCAAACGGTGCAAACCTTAAAGAAAATTCATTATTAATTGATTACACTAGTTAAAATGACATTGTCAGCATAATAATAATACAGAATTTACCTTTATTGCAATCGATCCAAAAATTTAAGCATAAATGGAAAAAATCCTGATAGCCAACAGGGGAGAAATAGCCCTCCGCGTGATGCGATCTGCGCGCGAAATGGGCATCAAAACTGTTGCAGTATTCTCTGAAGCTGATCGTAATGCGCTGCATGTAAGATACGCAGACGAGGCTGTTTGCATTGGCCCTGCCCCATCGGCCCAATCTTATTTGTCGGGAGAAAAGATCATCAATGCCTGCCTCAAAACGGGTGCACAGGGTATTCATCCCGGTTACGGATTTTTATCAGAAAATGCAGCTTTTGCCCGAGAGGTCAAGGCAGCGGGACTTATCCTAATCGGACCATCACCTGAAGCAATGGAGATCATGGGTAATAAATTATCTGCAAAAGCTGCAGCGCTGACTTATAATATCCCAATGGTTCCCGGAACAGAGGAAGCGGTTACTGACATTGATGTGGCTCAGAACAGAGCAATAGAAATTGGCTTCCCCATTCTTATCAAAGCCGCTGCCGGTGGCGGTGGCAAGGGAATGAGAATCGTAGAAAAGGCCTCTGATTTTATTGAACAGATGGACCTTGCTGTTTCTGAAGCAACATCTGCTTTTGGAGATGGCTCTGTTTTCATAGAACGCTATGTTTCTTCCCCAAGACATATCGAAATTCAAGTTCTAGGAGATAATTATGGCAATATTGTACATCTTTTTGAGCGTGATTGCTCAGTACAAAGAAGGCATCAAAAAGTTGTAGAAGAGGCCCCATCATCAATTCTTAGTGAGGAGTTAAGGCAAAAAATGGGTGAGAGTGCAGTTAACGCTGCCCGTTCATGTAATTACACAGGTGCAGGAACTGTTGAGTTCATCCTGGATGAAAATCTTGATTTTTTCTTTCTCGAGATGAACACGCGTCTGCAAGTGGAACATCCGGTAACAGAAATGATCACTGGCATAGATCTGGTGAAGGAACAAATACGTGTTGCGCGTGGAGAGCCTTTAAGTTTTACACAATCAGATCTGAAGATAAAAGGGCATGCCATCGAAGTAAGAGTATATGCGGAAGATCCAGCAAACAATTTCCTTCCTGATATCGGTAATTTACAAACCTATATTACCCCAAAAGGCCCTGGCATTCGGGTAGATGATGGCTTCGAGCAAGGGATGGATATTCCGATCTATTACGATCCCATGATTGCCAAACTTGTAAGTTATGGGAAGGATCGTACGGAAGCCATAGAACGAATGATCCGTGCAATTGATGAATACCAGATCACCGGAATTCAGACTACTTTGGGATTCGGAAAATTTGTGATGCAACATGAGGCTTTTGTTTCCGGGAATTTTGACACTCATTTTGTAAGCAAATATTTTCTACCTGAATACTTGATACAGGGAGATGAAGATGAAGCTATGATTGCCGCACTGATAGGTGCAGCATTTATGGAATCAAAAAACACTACCTCAAAAGGCATAGAAATCAATCCTGTTCCTTCTCAATGGAAGAAAAACAGGAAAGAATACTAAAATAATTATAAGCTCAAATATGTTTACAGGCATAATAGAAACAATAGGTAAGGTATTACATCTCAGAAAAGATCAGAATAACCTGCATCTGGTAATTGAGTCGGATATTTCAAATGAACTAAAAATTGACCAGTCTGTTGCTCATAATGGAGTCTGTTTAACTGTCGTAGCAATGGCAGATGGAACTCATACAGTTACAGCTGTTGCAGAAACACTGAACAAATCAAATCTTGGAAAACTTAGTGTGGGAGATCTCGTTAATCTTGAACGATGCATGCAAATGAATGGACGGCTCGACGGACATATAGTTCAAGGACATGTAGATCAAATAGGAATCTGCACGGAAGTAAAGGAAATGTCTGGAAGCTGGGAATACACATTTAGCTTTGAACTTTCAGCAGGCAATGTCACTGTTGAAAAAGGGTCGATTTGCGTCAACGGTATCAGTCTAACAGTAGTAAACTCAATAGAAAATTTCTTTTCTGTAGCCATTATCCCCTATACCTATGAGCATACCAATATGCAGCAAATAAAAAAGGGCGATACCGTAAATCTTGAATTTGATATTATTGGAAAGTATGTTGCACGTTTAATGAAGCA
>JBIIWE010000161.1:0-5951 GCA_044339075.1 Daejeonella sp.
TTTTCGCCCAAGTATATAAGCTTCCAATTTTTTAGCAACAGAAATAGCCTTTTCATAATCGCCATCTGCTACCACAATAATAGATGTTCCCATTTCATGGACATCAGCATAAGGGAAACCATGCTGTATGCTCAGCGCTAAAATACCAGATTCAGCAGCCAGTTCATTGGCATAAGCATATAAACTAAGACATGGTTCATTTGCTGTGAACTGTTGTTCAATGCTAATTGCAAGAGGCACTTGAACCAGGGCCTGAACCGGCTTGGTTTTTCCATTTAACAGATCGACCAGCAGCTTTGCAGATTCAACACCTCGCTGTCTCATATCAACATGTGGATTCTGCTTATAAGCAACGAGTGCATTGGTTGATGCAACCATCAACTCGCTTACATTGGCATGAAGATCAAGTGTCCCAATAACAGGAATCTTATCCCCCACTATCTCCCTAACCTTACTTAACCAATGCCCATCCATATCAGGAAATTCTTCTGAAACACCGGCACCATGAGGAATCACTAAACAGGCATCAACAGGTAATACTTTTTTGAGCTCTTCAATCGCCTCTTTCAAAATGAAATTATACGTTTCAGCTGTTATTGTTCCTCCTGGAGTTGCTGATGCAAAAAGCAATGGAATTGCTTCAATTCCTTCCTTATCCAACACCTCGAGCATGCCACCTATCTCATTATGAGCATGCTGATATTCTTTCCTAATTGCTTCACCCTTAAGATATTGGCCATTTTTAAAATCAGCCAGCACGGTTGGTGTAGTGACAAATGTGTTCGATTCGTGATATATACCTAGAAGGGCTACTCTAAAAGACATGATCTTATTTTAATAATAAATAATTAAATACTGATGGAGCTGACTTCCTTCTTAATTGAATCTTCTTTTAATTCACTTTTCGGAAGGTTACTATTCCAATAGGAAGCAAGTATGGATGATGTAAATCCCATAATTGGTCCACAAATGGCAGTTGCAAGCCCCACGGTAGCAATTTTACCCATCACTTTAGCTATCCCAGAAACAAGACCTGCATTCTGGGTACCTGTTGTAATGGAAATTGTGCGACAATCGCTTTCTGACAATTTGAAGAGACGTGCAGCCCAATAGCCGAAGAAAAACCCAAATAAGATCATCAATAATACCACTATAATTAATTCCAGACCGATATTCAGGATACTGTCTCTACCAGCTGCCATGATGATCGCCACAATAAACGCCACCCCGATCATTGAAACCAAAGGCATTGAATCATCGAGCCATTTTGCCTTTCCGCTTAAGAATTTATTAAACATTAATCCTGCTCCAATTGGAATAAAAACCATTTTCACAATCCCCCACATCATTTCCATGACGTTTATTTCTATAAATCCACCTGCAAGAAGCTTCATTAAAAATGGAATTAAGAAGGGTGCAAGAAGGGTTGTGATGGAGGTTATTGTAATGGCTAAGACTACATTTGCTTTAGCCAGATAACACATAACACTTGCGGTAACTGATGTAGGTGCACAACCCAATAATATGATACCGGCCGAAATTTCAGGAGGAAAATCAGTAAAACTAGCAAGGGCAAAACCCAGTAAAGGCATGATCGTATACTGGCTGAACACCCCTACAATCACCGCTTTAGGCGATTTGGCCAAAGCAACAAAATCTTTGACTCCCATGGAGCAACCCATGCCAAACATAATTACCTGTATCAGTGGAGTGATTAAGGCTGCAAATTCGAATCCATTATATTCCTTGAAATACTGCGGATAATACAGTGCAGTTGCTACAACAGATAGTATAGATGTTGTAAATGTTAGTCCCCTTAACAATGGAAAACCTCTGAAACTGATAGCCAGTAAAAGGAGAAAACCAATGACAAAAGGACCAGCAGCAGCAATATTACCATTATATGCCATGTATAAGGCAATGAACAAACTTAGTACAGATATTCCCGCCAAGCGCTTAAAGAAGATAGTGCCCTTCATTGAATTAAATCAGATAAATTAATTAATAATAAAGAATTAAACAGATGCCTTGAGTAACTCCTCTTTCAATCTTCGAGCAACAATTTTTTCTTGTCCCGGTTTAAGTTGCCATACAGATAATTCAATTCCATCTCTATTACCACCCATGGTTCCTCCACCCATAACCTCTATTCCCGGATTACCATTCCATAGATTATCTCTAAGTTGTTTACCGGTAAGCTTAATTAGATTGGCATCCCAGGAAAGGTGTAATGTTGGGGTATTGTTTGCAATTTCAGGAACAAAAACCTTTTGACTTACTCCTTTGATAGCATTCACGGTGTTCACTATAACTGCCATTGCATCTTCCCAGGACTTCCACTCCTTCACATGATCCATTTTAATGTGTCTTTCCAGAGCAACATACATGGCTAATATTTCTTCTTTATTTACTTTATGACCTCGGCAAATTCCACTGTTTGGAGGTGCACTCAAGCGAGCAGCAGCAATCAGGTCTTTCTTACCCATCAGAATTCCGGCACTTTGTGGTCCGCGCATAGCTTTTCCACCTGAAATAGCTACCAGATCAAATCCCATATCATTGAATTTCCATAGATTTTCTACCGGATGAGCATCAGAAGCGATATCGATCATCGTTGGAACTTTATGTTTTTTACCTAAGGCAAGCCATTGCTCATAATTCAGTTTGCCAGCTGAAAGCTCCCTGTTCAGGAACCAAAGCATGGCAGTTTTTTCATTAATAGCAGCTTCAGCTTCTTCCAATGTTTCAACGATCACCAATTTAGCACCTGTATTGGTCAGGGCTTGATGATATCCATTGGCATGCGACTTTTGCAGGATAACCTCCGACTTCATACCATCAACATTAGGAAGCTGCATTACTTTTTTGCGATCCATACCTGTCATTACACCGGCAAGACCCTGTACTAAGGCTGACCAGCATCCAGCTGATACAGTTGCGGCCTCTGCATGGCAAAGTTCGGCTATCTTTTCGCCTACTTTATCAAGCACATCATCCAGCAATACAAATTCTTCTGCTCCTTGAGTAATTGCCTGTGTTACCTCAGGCGGCATGAGTGATGCCGTTAAGCGCGTGCAAACACATGAGGCATTAATAAAAGTTTTGAGGCCAAGTTCCTTAAACAGATCACGACCTGCAGCTGCCATCACTGCTTCTTCTGCAAATGCAGACTGAAATGGAATACCACTTCCTATTAATCCTCCTGCAATTGGCGCAGCAGATAAGATTTTAATTAATTCTCTACGTTTCATTGGGATATATTTTAAATGCTTCAGGGTTAATCTTTCATTTCAACGATCATCTCAATCTCTACCGGAATATTCCGCGGGAGGGAACCTAATCCAATAGCAGAACGGGCATGTTTTCCATTCTCGCCAAATACTTCAACCATCAGGTCAGAAAATCCGTTGATCACCTGTGAGTGGTTATCAAATTCAGGAACAGCATTCACCATTCCCAAAACCTTGACAATACGTTTTACATTATTGAGGTTTCCAACTTCAGCTTTAAGTGCTTCCAATAAACTGATACCGGTTAACCGTGCCGCGTATTTAGCTTCTTCAAATGTAAATTCCTTACCAACCTTTCCGATCATGAACTTACCATCTTCTTTCAGTGGACCCTGACCAGAGAGATATACCAGATTTCCAACCCTGACTGCTCCGAGGAAATTGGCTGATGGCGGACCAGGGGTTCTTAGCTTCAGTCCCATCTCCCGGATCCTTGTTTCAGGATCCTTTGCAGTGACATTTTGAGCGTAAACAGTACCTGTTTTGATGACGATCAGTGTAAATAAAAAAAGGAAAAAACGAAGTGAACTTTTCATGTTATTGTAAGAAATAAGTATGTATAATTTATTAAGAACTTTTGTGATAGCGACTATTTTGCTGTCGGAAATGATCTTGCATTGAGATCATAAACAACATTTCCATCTTTAATGGTCATTTCACATTCAAGCAGATTTTTACCTTCATGCTTGTACCGTGCCACATCATAGAAACCAAATTTTCCTTCACGTACATTAAGTACAGTAACATCCGCTATTGCACCAACAGAAAGATGGCCAAGCTCTTCATGATGGATAGCTTTTGCTGCAGACCAGGTACTTGCTTTAACCACATTTGCCAAAGTCATATCCATTGCCATAAATTTAGACATTACGTTCAACTGATCTTTCATAGCTGAGTTCATACTTCCAGTATGTAGATCTGTACTGATTGTTTCAGGATAAAACCCTTGTTTCGTAGCAGGTATAGCCTGAGAGAATGTAAAACTTCCACCACCGTGACCCACATCGAATATAATTCCTCTTTTTCTTGCCTCAATAACATGCGGATACAATTTTTTTGTATCAAGATTTACAATAGTCTCTTTTGTTTTAATCAATTCTCCGTAAGTATGAGTAAAAATATCACCCGGACGCATTTTTCTAAGGAAAAGCTCTTCTAAGGATAATCTAGGTACTGCTCCTCCAAAATCGACAATGATTGGCAGATTTGCAATTTTGCCTGCTTCAATGGTTCTATCAACTGCAACCCAGTCGGATTTATGATAATGCGCTACCTTAAAACCTACAATATACTCACTGTAATGTTTTGCGACATCTGCAGCAAGGATGGGATCAAAGAAGCTATTATTCTGCTGCTGCATAGAATTTTCATCACCATACATTCCCTTGCTTGAAATATTCAAAAATGCCAATACACGTGTTTGAGATCTATCGATTACATTTTTCTTGAATAATTCGAATGTTTCTGCTCCAGAATCCCCGCAATCAACAATTGTTGTTACCCCTACACGGAAAGTAAATCCATCAGCAGGAAGTGAAGTATACCCATTTCCCAGTTGTCCATCAGGATCAGTACCTGCAAAAACGTGACCGTGGATATCGATTAAACCTGGAGTCACATATTTGCCACTCACATCAATAACTTGTTTACCAAGCTTTGGATCAATATTCTGGGCGATTGCCGCGATCTTGCCATCCTGAATAGCAACATCCATAACACGGTCAATATTATTTTTAGGATCAATTAAATGTCCACCTTTTAAGATGGTTGTATAACTCTGCGCGTTCACTGAAAATTGAGCCGCAATAAAAAAGGCGAATGCCAGAAAAAAACGATTTTGCATTTTATAAATTTTAGATACTATGAATTAACAGAGGCTTTTAATAACTCTTCTTTTAAACGGGCAGCGACAATTTTTTCTTCTCCCGCTTCCAGTACATGCATACCACAACGCAGCGTGTTTGGCGCTTCCCAGGAAATAACTTCCACAGATGGATTACCCTGACGTAAACGTTCCCCCATTTCGGTATTAGACAATTTAATTTTATTTGGATCCCATGTTACTTTTAAGGTTGGCATGTTATTGTCGGTTGGCGGAATAAAAGTTTCCGTTTTAACCCCATCAATAGATTTAATAGCATTTGCAATAAGGGCGATCTTCGCCTCCCACATTTGCCATTCTTTTTGATGATCTAGATTAACGAAACGATGCAATGCAGCATACATTCCCAAAACTTCTTCCTTATTAACTTTCTGTCCGCGGCCAATACCACCTCTTGGATTATTACTTAATAAAGCTGCGGCCACATACTTTTTCTTACCCATCAAAATTCCGGAACTTTGCGGACCGCGCATGGCTTTACCGCCAGAGATCACTACCAAATCAAATCCCATATCATTGAACTTCCATAGATTCTCAACAGGAGGAACATCGGCAGCAATGTCAACCATAGTTGGAAGGTTATACTTTTTACCGATTTCAAGCCATTCTTCATGCTTTATCTGGCCTTTATGTACTTCCCTATTCAAGAACCAAAGCATGGCCGTATTTTCATTGATAGCCGCTTCAACTTCTGCTCTTGTTTCAACTTTTATAAGTTTAACACCAGCCTGAGTAAGTGCATGATCATATCCTGCAGAATGACTTTTTTGAAGAATCAC
>JBIIWE010000162.1:0-5924 GCA_044339075.1 Daejeonella sp.
CCTACTTCAAATTTATCCATTTCAAATACGCCCATAGGGCCGTTCCAAAGTACGGTTTTAGAATTTTTGATCACATCACTGAATAATTTAGCGGTCTCCGGACCGATATCTAATCCCATCCAGTCGGATGGAATAGTTCCAGTTTTAACTACTGCTGTTTTAGCATTTGGAGAGAATGTATCTGCAATGACCGTATCTACTGGTAAAATTAGATTTACATTCTTTTGCTTTGCTTTTTCAATTAATTCAAGGGCAAGAGCCATTTTATCATCTTCGCAAAGTGATGTACCAATCTGTCCGCCTCGAGCTTTCGCAAAAGTATACGCCATACCACCTCCAATGATCAGATTATCAACCTTCTCCAGTAATTTCTCAATCAAAAGGATTTTATCCGACACTTTAGCTCCACCCATAATGGCAGTGAAAGGCCTTTCAGGATGATTTAAAATCTTTTCTGCATTTGCTAGTTCTCCTGCCATCAGGTATCCAAAATATTTTGCATCAGGGAAGAATTTCGCAATAATTGCAGTCGAAGCGTGTGCACGATGTGCTGTTCCAAAGGCATCATTCACATAAACATCACCCAACTGAGACAGTTTTCCTGCGAAAGCCTCATCGCCCTTTTCCTCTTCCTTGTAAAAACGCAGGTTTTCAAGTAATAAAACTTCGCCTGACTTTAATGCCTTTGCCTTTGCAATCGCATTTTCACCGATACAATCAGGAGCAAAATGAATATCCCTGTTCAATAAAATTGCCAGATGTTTAACGATATGACGAAGGGAATATTTATCATTGGGACCATCTTTCGGTCTACCCAAATGCGACATTAATATAACTGACCCACCATCTTTTAAAATCTTATCTATAGTTGGTACAGCACCAACCATTCGGTTATCATCAGTAATATTGAAATGCTCATCTAGAGGAACGTTAAAATCGACTCTTATTAATGCCTTTTTCCCTGAAAAATTTAAGGAATCTATTGTATTCATGTCATTATGTTTTAAGCGAATGAACGCTGTTTTTATTGAATTTTTACATACATCGCCTTATGCGGACCGATACCTGGTATTTCAAATTCTTCAGAAATAAATTCAAAACCCAATCCTGTATAAAACCGAAATGCTGCCTTACGAGCATTGCACCATAGGTAATTTGCTTTCAGACCGCGAAGATAAACTATTGAAAAATTTACCAGTTGATTTCCAATTCCAGTTCCCTGATAGGCAGGAAGAGTTGCCATACCTCTCAGCTGATAAGCAGTTCCACTAAAACCTTCTCTGCCCTGCTGTTGAAAACTGGCAATACAAACCAGAATGTCGTCCTTAAAATACCCCAGATGAAATGATAATTCATCATCATCGCCATCAAAACGGCACAATTCCGTATCTGCGCCTTCCCGTAAAACAGAACTTCTCAGGGCAAGTGTATCTAGTGAATTTATAAATTTGATCATCTATGGGAATCAGTTCCTAAGAGCAGCAATTTTTTCCACTAAGTCGGCAAGGCGGCTTGAATACCCCGACTCATTATCGTACCATCCAACAACCTTAACCAGCTCGCCAACCACGGAGGTCAATCCAGAATCAAAAACACAGGAATGAGGGTTATCAATAATATCTACTGAAACAATCGGATCAGCTGTATATTCCAGAATACCCTTCAGATATCCTTCAGAAGCCAATTTAAATGCCTGATTGATTGATTCCATGTCAGGTCGATTTTTCAGAGTGCAAGTAAAATCTGTTAAAGATCCGTTCAATACAGGAACACGGATTCCGGCACCACCTAACTTCCCATCTAAATGGGGAAAAATAGTTGTAATAGCTTTAGCTGCGCCAGTTGATGTTGGAATGATCGATGCAGAAGCAGCTCTGGCACGCCTAAGATCCTTGTGCGGGGCATCATGTAAATTCTGATCCCCAGTCATTGAATGTACCGTGGTGATATAACCATCTATAATTCCCCAGTTATCATCAAGCACCTTAACCATCGGTGCAACATTATTGGTAGTACATGATGCATTTGAAAGCACCGGAGAAAGTAGATCAACCAGGTGATCATTAACACCAAGAACAACTGTAGCCACATCTTTATCAGGAGAAGGTGCTGATAGGAGTACCTGTTTAGCTCCAGCTTTTAAATGCAAGTGGGCTCCTTCGAGACTCGTAAATTTACCTGTTGATTCAATCACTAGGTCTACACCCAGTTCCTTCCAAGGCAGAAGGGAAGGATCTTTCTCAGCAAATACATGTATTGGCTTGTCATTAACCAAAAGATGAGCGCCATCTGCTAGTACTGTTCCATCAAAACCGCCATGAACAGAATCGTATTTGAACAAATGAGCAAGGGTTTTAGTGTCTGAGAGGTCATTAATGGCCAAAACCTCTAAGCCAGCTTTCTTCAGCAGAGCTCTCAGGGTAATTCTTCCAATACGACCAAAACCATTAATTGCTATTTTCATATTCAACTCGATAATAGTTCAAAGTTATTCAATTGAATGAAAAAGAGGCCCTAAAAAGAAATAGAGAGTCGAATAATTTAATTTTTAAGTATTCTGAATGGTTAACATGATGAATATCAGCTAATAATTTATCAGAATTAAAACATTTCATTTTATTATAGTTTGTAGATTCATGAAGAAAGCATCTGAAAAAATCGAAAATCTGGTACACAAAGACACCGATAAAAAGCAAATCAATCCTTCCGGGGATAAGCATTTGCTATAGTTAAGGATGCCGATAAGATCTACCAGAATATTGTCGCTGATTTTGAAAATGTCGCTAAAAAAAGAAAGATTTTAAGATGAGATCAGGATTCTGACGGATTAATATGTTCATTAATAACCTTCCAAAGCATATCCTTAAGTTCAACTAATCCTTTTTGGGCGACTGAGGAAATAAAGATAGTTGGGATAGCTGGCAAGTCCAATTTCATCTCGTTCATTAGCTCATCATCCAGCATATCAGATTTACTGACAGCCAAAATTCTAGGCTTTTGCATTAGTTCAGGATTATATTGTTCAAGTTCATTTAGCAAAATTTCATATTCCTGTGAAATACTACGATTTGTATCTGAAGGAACCATAAATAACAACACGGAATTACGTTCAATATGTCTTAGGAAACGAATCCCAAGTCCCTTACCTTTTGAAGCTCCTTCTATGATCCCAGGAATATCTGCCATTACAAAAGATCGATTATCACGATAGGAAACGATTCCCAAATTTGGAACCAGAGTAGTGAATGCATAATCAGCGATCTCTGGTTTTGCTGCAGAAAGAACTGAAAGTAGAGTTGACTTACCGGCATTTGGGAAACCTACCAAACCTACATCGGCAAGGATCTTTAATTCTAGAACCATCCATTCTTCTCTTCCTGGCTCACCGGGTTGCGAATATCTTGGAGTTTGCTTGGTTGACGTTTTAAAATGCCAGTTTCCAAGTCCGCCACGACCACCAGGTGTCAGAATTTTGGTTTCTCCATCTTTGGTGATCTCAAATATGATCTCACCGGTTTCAGCATTTCGAGCAATAGTTCCCAAAGGAACTTCAAGAATCTCATCAATTCCTGTCCTACCAGATTTCTGTCCGCTGGATCCAGGAAATCCATTCTCAGCAATAATATGTTTTCGGTATTTAAGGTGCAATAATGTCCAGAGCTGACTACTTCCTTTTACTATAATATGTCCACCACGTCCGCCGTCACCACCATCAGGCCCACCTTTCGAAGTTAGAATATCACGATGCAGATGAGAAGACCCTGCTCCTCCATGACCTGAACGGCAACATATTTTAACGTAATCAACAAAATTTGAGCTCTGAGACATAATTTAATTTTACAGAGAACAAATTCCGGGCAGGAACCTTATTGATCTCAAAAAGATAAAATTGCTAAATTAAACAGCAATTAAAAGGTATCAACAACAATACAAATTGACTCGAATATTTCATCAACTGTGCCTATTCCGTTAATGCTTGTGAATTTATTCTGGTCTTTATAGTAATTTGCTACAGGAGCTGTTTTAGAGTTATATTCAACAATTCGCTTACGAATGACCTCTGGATTTGCATCATCTGGTCGTCCGGAAGCTTTTCCTCTGTTTAATAAACGTTTTTCTAATTCCACATCATTAACAGCAAGGGCAATCATACCTGAAATAGAGGAAGATTTAGAAGTCAATAAACTATCCAATGCTTCAGCCTGAGCTACAGTACGCGGAAAGCCATCAAAAATAAAGCCATTTGCATCTTTATTGGAATCTAACTTATTACTGATCATACCAATAACCACAGCATCGGGAACCAATAAACCCTCGTCCATAAGCTTTTTTGCTTCAAGACCAAGTTCAGTTCCCATTGAAATTTCAGACCTAAGAATGTCACCGGTAGATAGATGAATAAGTTTATACTTATTAATCAACTTTTCGGATTGTGTTCCTTTACCAGCTCCCGGAGGGCCAAACAGTACTAAGTTCAGCATTCGATATCTAATTAATCCTGTTGGGTCAATACAAAAGATTGATGACAAGATGGTTTAATATAAAATTAAAAACCTTTCCGCAAAATGATGGAAAAGGCTTTCAATATGTGCACCTGAAGGGAGTCGAACCCCTAACCTCCTGATCCGTAGTCAGGTGCTCTATCCAATTAAGCTACAGGTGCCTTTTTAACGGACTGCAAAAATATGCTTTCTTTTTAAACTAACATAGTTTTTTTGAAAATTCTCGCAATCCCTTAAAAACCAAGACTCAAAGAGCTCTAAAATTAGTTCAACGCTTCGCGAATAGCATTGAAATCAGGAAGATCACCTGCCGATTCCAAAACCTCTGCATAAACAACCTGGTGATTTTCATCCAATACAAATGCAGCTCTTTTAGAAACTCCTTTCAGATTAAATACAAATTCATCATAAAATGCTCCATATGCTTTAGATGTTTCCTTGTTAAAATCCGACAATAGCGGGAACTGGTAGTTATTATCTTCCTTAAATTTAGCCAGTGTAAATGGAGAGTCAACAGAAATTGCCAAAACCTCAGCTCCTAGACCATCATAAAATCCGAAAGTATCACGCATCGTGCATAACTGTGTGGTACATACTCCTGTGAAAGCCATAGGAAAGAAATGAATCACAACTTTTTTACCTACAAAATCTTCTAATGAAATTTCCTGTAGATCAGAGCTGTATAAAGTGAAATCGGGGGCTTGTTGTCCTTTTAATAATGTCATAAAATTTATTTTTTTCTAAGGTAATATTTTTACTCAATCAACACATATTCAATAGTATTTCCTTACAATTTAAGGACACAATTCAGAAATCAGGATAAGGATTTGAGTTGTTTATCCATAAAGGCTATCCCCTCTTCAAAAGAATGAGGTTTATAACCTAATTCAACAATGGCTTTATCAAGAATAAATCCGGTCTTCTTCGGTCTTTTCGCTGCCTGATTTAAACTTTCGGCAGATATAGCTCTGATCAATGATTTGTCAAGTCCGTAATAATCCGCTACGCGTACAACTATCTCCAATATACTCATCAAATCCTTACCGGAAACATTAAAGACTCCCGTAGCATTCTTCTTTACTGCAAGAAGGCAACCTTCTGCAAGGTCTTCTGCCAAAGTAGGCATTCTCCACTGGTCATTCACAACATTGATTGGCTCCCCTTTTCCGAGTGCCCCTTTGGCCCATAAAACAATATTACTTCGGCTCATATCACTGACTATTCCATAAACTATTATGGTCCTTAAAATCGACCATCGGCAAGATGAGTTTTTCAATATAAGTTCAGACTCAAGCTTCGTTTCACCATAATAACTTAAAGGATTAGGCTCTGCTTCCTCAGTGTATGGCCCGTCCTCTCCGTCAAAAATAAAATCAGTAGACAAGTGGATCAATTGAATATCCCTGCTTTCACACACATCAA
>JBIIWE010000163.1:0-5918 GCA_044339075.1 Daejeonella sp.
TCAGTCAAATTTATATGAAAACTAAAAATCCATAATGAATAAAATATTAATTGGCTGCCTTCTTTTGATTGGGATTTCAATGAATGCAAATAGTCAGGTTAGTGGTTTAGCCGAAGGCCTTATCTCATCTCAGGATTTGTTCAATACTTCAATGAACAGGAATGTATTCTGCTATCGTATTCCGTCTTTGTTAAAAGCGCCAAACGGTGATCTGATCGCAGCTATTGATGAAAGGAATTCATCCTGTGCAGATCTGAAAGGAAATGAAAATATCAATATTGTGATGAGGAAAAGTAAGGATAACGGAAAAACCTGGTCGGCAATACGAACAGTTATAGACTTTCCTTTCGGGATATCGGCATCTGATCCTTCCATGATCTCAGATAATCAAACAGGTACTGTTTTCTTGTTTTATAACTACATGGACCTGAATAAGGAAAAGGATATCTATTATATCCATGTATTAAAAAGTACGGACAATGGAGAAACTTGGTCGAAGCCTGAAGATATTACTGCCCAGATCAGTAAGCCTGAATGGAAAAGGGATTTTAAATTCGTTACGTCCGGTAAGGGTACTCAGACAGCATCAGGCACATTGCTTCATACTTTGGTTAATATAAACAACGGCCTTCATATTTTCGGATCAAAGGATCATGGAAAGACCTGGTTTTTTAAAGATACCCCGATCAAGCCTGCTGATGAGTCAAAGATCATTGAACTAAAGGATGGTAGCTGGATGATCAATTCCCGTGTAAACAAATTGGGTATGCGGGTTGTTCATATCTCAAAGGATGAAGGAAAAACATGGGAAAGCAGAAATGAAACTAGCCTGGTTGATCCAGCTTGCAACGGTGCTATTGTGCGGTATCAATCAAAAAAGTATGGAAATCTTTTATTGTTCTCAAATCCCAATTCAAAGGCTGGGCGTAAAAACCTGACCGTTAAGGTCAGTGATGATGAGGGCAAGACTTGGTCTGCAGGTAAAACGATCTATACGGGAGCTTCAGCTTATTCAGATATCGAAGTTCTGAGGAACGGTGATATTGGGGTATTCTTTGAAAAGGAACAATACAAGGAAAATGTATTTGTTCGGTTTTCCATGAAATGGTTAATAGGAAAATAGATTTCGATAGTATATTGTTTTGAATTTACTTATACAAATCGTTTTATCGGGCATGATCGGTTACGTTAATTGAGTTAATAAATATCCTCATTGTTACTTTCTATTATTCTTCTTTTTTCTTAATTTAGAAGTTTAGAAAAAATCAAAATTATAAGTTATGGCTATTTATAAACTTCATGTTAACGGAAAAATCTTCCAGGCTGATGTTGAAGCAGATACTCCTTTATTATGGGTTTTGCGTGATCATCTGGGATTGGTTGGAACAAAGTATGGTTGCGGAATAGCACAATGCGGAGCATGTACAGTTCACGTGAACGGTTCAGCAACTCGCTCTTGTGTTTATCCGGTATCGGCCATAGGTACTTCACAGGTAATCACTATTGAAGGTCTATCTGAAAAGGGAGATCATCCGCTTCAAAAAGCATGGGATGAGATTGATGTGGCTCAGTGCGGCTATTGTCAGGCTGGTCAGATCATGACTGCAGCAGCATTGCTAAAGCAAAATCCAAAGCCAAGTATGGATGAGATCGAAGTAACTATGAATGGCAATATTTGTCGTTGTGGTGCTTATCACCGCATACGTGAAGCAGTAAAACTGGCTAGTACTAAAATTTGATCCCTATGAAAAATACAACGACAAACAGCAGGCGTGATTTTTTAAAAATGAGCGCAATAACCGGTGGAGGACTGGTACTGGGATTCAATTGGTTCAGTGCTGAGGCCAGTGCACCTGCGGTTTTCAGCAGTGTAGCTGCCGGAGATATCGGTTTTAACAGTTACTTATCTATTGCAACTGATGGTATCATTACCATTATGTCTCCGAATCCTGAATTGGGACAAAATATCATTACCTCCTTTCCAATGGTCGTAGCAGAGGAGCTGGAAGCCGATTGGAAGAAAGTAAAAGTATTGCAAGCAAATCTCGACAATAAGTTTGATCGGCAGCTAACAGGGGGTAGTGGTGCGGTACCGCATTCCTGGAAATTATTAAGAAATGCAGGTGCTACAGCTAAATTTATGTTAATTGAAGCAGCGGCTAAAAAATGGGCCGTTCCTGCTTCTGAATGTACTGCAGCAAATAGTTTTGTGATACATGGCGCTTCCGGCAAAAAACTAGGTTTTGGCGAGCTTGCTGAAGCAGCTTCAAAAATTCCTGTTCCTACAACAGTTAAGTTGAAAGATCGTAAGGACTTTAAATTAATTGGTAAATCTGTAAGGAATGTTGAGAATCTTAAAATAGTAACAGGCAAGCCCTTGTTTGGTTTGGACTTTTACCGTGAAGGGATGGTCTTTGCCATGATTCAGCGTCCGGAGCAATTCGGAATGAAGCTTAAATCCTTTGATGGTTCTATCGCTAAGTCAATGCCGGGTATTATCGACGTAGTTTCCTTTAAAAACAATGTCGCTGTTGTAGGTAAATCAACTTGGCAGGTACTCAAAGCAAGGAAAATGCTCAAGATTGAATATGAAAAAGAATTCGCTTTGGAGAGTACTGAAGATCATGATAAATTATTCCTGAATTTGATGGATAATGGTCAGGCGACAGTCAGACGTAAGGATGGTGATGTGGATGCTGCTTTTAAAAATGCTGCCAAAGTTATAAAAGGAGAGTATCAATGTCCGTTTATTTCTCATAGTCCGATGGAACCTATGAATTTTTTCGCCCATGTTCGTCCGGATGGTGTTGAGCTTGTTGGCCCAACGCAAACTCCTGGTAGAGCACGGACCGAGGTTTCTAAACTATTGAATATTCCTGAAGATAAGATTACGTTGCAGCTTACCCGTTTAGGTGGCGGCTTTGGCAGAAGATTGTATAATGATTTTACTGTTGAAGCAGCTGAGCTATCAAGCATTATTAAAGCTCCTGTAAAATTGATTTGGACGAAGGAAGATGACATGACTGCAGGTACTTATCGTCCTGCGGTGCGTTATCGATTTGAAGCAGCATTGGATTCATCAGGTAACCTGACAGGATATAAATTAAGAGGAGTAGGTATCAATTCAGGTAATCCGACTAGGGAACATAATTTCCCATCCGGTGCGGTTGAAAACCTGTTAATTGATTCAGTAGAACATAAATCGCCGATCACAACCGGAGCGTGGCGCGCTCCGATAACCAATTTTCTTGCTTTTGCAGAGCAGGCCTTTATTGATGAAGTTGCTCAGGCAGCTGGTAAGGATCCTGTTCAATTCAGGCTTGACCTTCTTGCAAAAGCTAAGAAATCGCCTGTTGGAGATATTAAGTATGATATTAGCAGGATGGAAGGTGTCATTAAAATGGCTGCCGAAAAATCAGGATGGGGTAAGAAAAAAGATGTTTCACAAGGATTTTCTGTCTATTTCTCTCACGCATCTTATGTAGCTCAGGTTGCAGATGTGGTGATGAGAGCAGGTTTGCCTGTTGTTAAAAAGATTTATGCAGTTTCTGATTGTGGGCAGGTAGTAAGTCTCAATGGAGCCAGCCATCAGGTTATGGGGGGGATTGTCGACGGACTAGGACATGCCATGTACAGTAAGCTTAGTTTCAGAGATGGTGCTGCTGATCAGAACAACTACAATACGTATCGCCTGATCAGAATGAAGGAAGTTCCTGAAATTGAGACGCATTTTGTGAATAATGGAATTGATCCTACCGGATTGGGTGAACCCGCACTACCGCCAACTGGTGGGGCAGTGGCGAATGCCATTTTCAAGGCTACCGGTAAGCGTGTAAGGAATCAGCCTTTTATTGAAGAAGACGTTTTTAAGACAATTTCATAATTTCAAAATCTTTGATTTTAAAGCCGGCAGATCAATTCTGCCGGCTTTTTTTTGCCTGAAATTAGGATTTGATAATTTTCTTCTCTTGGTTTTATGCACCAAACAGATGGAAATGTGATTAGGCTGTTGAACTTTACTCAGAATGATAAAAGTCGATACCTATCTTATTTAGATTTACACAAATTTTCAGCCTCTATTTGACCATATTATTTCTGAATAGCAAAATTTGATATTAAAACTGTAGCTTTGCAAAATTATTTTCCTGAAGGTCTGCCTTTTTTACGCAATCTTTCACTGACGATATAAAAATAGAAGCATGAGAAAAATTGTTGATTATAGAAAGATATTAGGGGTTGATAAAAACGCTGAATTGCAGGAACTGAAAACGGTTTATCGTACCCTGATGAAGAACTGGCATCCTGATAAATTTACTGATTCTGAAGAAAGTAAATTAGAAGCGGAAGAAAAAAGTAAGACGATAATTGAAGCCTATCATTTTTTAGTCAGCATTGCATCTGAAACTCGTTTACAAACAATTGAGGATTATAAACTTACCACCACTACCTCTGGAATTGCAGATTTTGAATTTAAAAATCAGATTCTGACGGTAAGTTTTTCAGATGGTAGTATTTACGAATATTTCGATGTGCCTAAGGCTGTTTATGTAAAGTTGATCAATGCTGATTCCCCTGGCAGATTTGCTAGAAGACATATTTACGCTAATTATATCTACAGAAGTACCAGTAAATTGGTTGCTACGGCTTAATTTAAGTATACTTTTTTGCTGTTCTGAGTTTACTGAGATACAATCCTTAAAGCTATTGATTAATATAATTAAGATCAATATGAAGGTGTTTCAGATGTCTATAAAACACAAAAAGCCCAAATCTTATTAAGATTTGGGCTTTTTTGTATTTGTATCTTTAAATGAACGAAGTAGCAATGCTTGTGATCTTCCATCCTTTGGAAGTATTTGCCAGGTTCAAATAGGTAATTTTTGAGAATCCTTCGTATTTCATGGTCACTTTCACCACACTGATAGTTGGAGTAGTTTCAACTATACTATATTCGGTAGTACAGTTTTGCTCAACATTTTGAATGCCTTCAAGAGATTTCAACATTTCTTCTTTGTTGAAATTCAGAATCCTTTCTCCGTTAGTTGTGGTGTACTTGATCTCTTTATCAAGTACTTCCGGTAAGGCATTGATTTTTCCGTGAGTTACTGCATCTACATAAGTTTGTGCTGCGTAGCTCATGTTTAATTTTTCAAGTTTTGATCCATCTGCTGAAAAAGCTGAGAATGAAACAACTGTTAATAATGCTGCGGTGATTGTTTTTAAAGTTTTCATGATCTTGGTTTTTATTTGTTTATAATTTTTTATTTTATTGTTTGATTTGTTGATTCAAAAGTATGGTGTAAATCAACACTGGAAAACAGGAATTAGGCAAGTGGAGGCAAGTTTTCGGTAAACGGCGGAAATTGAAGGGTGAACTATTGATAGATTTTTTTACCGAGAATCTATTTGTGTTTATTGGCTTATTTTAATTGAAAACTTGTAATAAAACGAATAGTTAAAAGTTTTTTGCGAGGAATGAATTAAATAGATATCAGTCAAATGGTATTGACTTGTACTAGCAATAATATTTTTTCAGTTAGTCTTTGTTCTGTGTAGACCAATTCTGATTCTTATCCTTCAAAATTACGGTCATTCATTGTCGTCCAGATTCAATTCATGCGCTCCCTTGAGTCATGGGATATATATCGAAATACCATTGGATGAGAATTCAATTCCCCAACGGGGAATAAATCCCACCATAATCCCACTCTTTTTTCCTCAGAATCCTTGTTTTTGGCCTGTATAGAGCTTTGGTCTGTTCTTTGTCTTAGTTGGATCAAACAACCAAACAAGCAAATCATAAAAAAACAACATGAAAAAAGTATTTACATTAATCGCATTCGCATCTTTCTTAAGCACTGCATCATTTGCACAAACTGCAAACCTAAACATTACCTTATCTGATGTTCTTTCATTCA
>JBIIWE010000164.1:0-5914 GCA_044339075.1 Daejeonella sp.
TCCTGCTTCAGATAATTCTTTAACCTGTGCTTTGCTCATGTAATTTGGCTTGCCTAGTGAAACTGTCATGATAAAAAATACAGCCTTAAAACCATGTTTTTTCATTTCAGGGATAGCTGCGGTATATTGGTCAAGTTTGGTGTCATCAAAAGTAAGCATGATCGGCTTTTTAGGCAATTTAGTTCCATAGGCCAGATAGCTATATAATTGGTCAGGTAAAATTGTGTGATAACCACTATCTGCAAGCATTTTCATTTGAGATTTAAATTCGGCCGTTGGCACGATATAATCTTTCCCCATTTTTCCATCGGATGCTGTCCAGTTTCTTATTTGGTGGTAACATAGAATCGGTACCTGAGGGCGAGCCAGAATCTCGGCAGCGCTGGCTATTTTTCCTGTGGTGTTATTATGCTTTTCATCATCATTGCTTTCAGTAGTAACATTGTTAAATTGTTCTACAGAAGTACTATTTGTAGCTTCTGATGCTTTAGGTGCCGAATTTTGCTGGCATGAACTCAGGTTAACTGACAGGATCATTAAAATGGGCAGAATGATTGGAGTCTTCATTGAATAATTTAAAATCGATTTTTATAGAATTTGATTGTGTACTAAAATAGGGAAATTTGACTCATCCTAAAAGAAAGATCGAATTAATTTATTGCTGAAATCGAAGGAATAAATCGTTTGATAATAATTGCATTACCTTTGTGATTTAAATGGCTAAATGATAGAGAAGGTATTAAAGAATTTAAAGATTGCATCGCTTAATGAGATGCAGCGAGTTGCGATCAGTTCTGCCGGCAGTAAGGACACACTAATTTTGTCGCCTACTGGTTCTGGAAAAACAATCGCTTTTTTAATACCTGTTTTAAGTCGGTTGGATCATTCTAAACCTGGTATTCAGGCAATGATCTTAGTTCCTTCAAGGGAATTAGCTTTGCAAATTGAACAGGTTTTTAAAGCAATGGGTACTGGATTTAAAGTCAATTGTTTTTATGGAGGGCATCCGGTAAAAACGGAAAGAAATAATTTAATTGAGGCACCCGCTGTTTTGATTGGTACACCCGGACGAATTGCCTACCATATCCGTCATGAGAATTTTAATCCGGATACTATACATACTCTTGTTTTGGATGAGTTTGATAAGGCTTTAGAATTTGGTTTTGAAGAAGATATGACTTTCATTATCAGCCATATGAAAAATGTAGGACGCAGAATTCTTACGTCCGCAACGAAAATGCTAGAGATACCATCCTTTACTGGTTTAGGTCAATCAGCTGAAGTGAACTTTCTAAGCGATTCCAATAGCTTGCCCGATCTGGTCATCAAATCTGTTGTTTCTGATGCAGCTGATAAACTTGAAGCTTTATTTTCATTGATCTGTAAAATTGGAAACCGATCTACTCTTGTTTTCTGTAATCATCGTGAAGCAGTTGACAGAATAAGTGCTTTGCTATGGAATATGGGACTTGATCATGGGGTTTTTCATGGCGGTATGGAACAAGAAGACCGTGAAAAGGCTTTATTGAAATTCAGAAATGGAAGTTATCGATTTTTGATCACTACAGATCTGGCTTCCCGTGGATTGGATATTCCTGAAATTGAATTTGTTGTTCACTATCAATTACCACATAACGAAGAGGCTTTTTTGCATAGGAATGGTCGGACTGCCAGAATGCATTCGAGCGGAACAGCCTATGTTATTCTTACTGAAGATGAAAAGCCTTCATTTTTAAAAGATAAAACTGTGATTGAAGTTTTACCTGAAAAGGATATTGTTCCTGAGAATACCAATTGGGCAACTCTTTATTTAGGAGCTGGAAGAAAAGATAAGATCAATAAGATTGATATAGTTGGCCTGTTAATGAAAAAAGGAAAACTGGAAAAGGATGAATTAGGTTTGATAGAAGTTCAGGATTATGCTTCCTATGCTGGCGTGAGCCGTAAGAAGATCGAGAACATTGTAAAACTTTTAAAAAATGAGAAAATAAAGAATAAGAAAATCAAAATAGAGATCTCCAGGTAAAATTATGAGCAATAACGACATCATGAAAAAGCTTCGTGTAGCCCTTAAGCTAAACGATCAGGAAATTGTAGAAATTCTAAAATTAGCAGATTTTTCAATTACTAAAGCTGAATTGGGAGCTATTTTCCGCAATAAAGAACATGAGAACTTTAAGCCTTGTGGTGATCAGATCTTGCGAAATTTTCTTAATGGCCTGATCATTTATAAACGCGGTCCTAAACCCGAATAGACTTTATTTTTAATAATTTATTTTTTATTTAGGCTATTTTCCTAACATTGGAAAGAGCTTTTTTATCTCATCTTCTGAAGGCCTTCTTCCATACTCGCAAATTTCAAATGCCTCTACATACTTAACCTGTTCTGCTTTTTCTGCGCCATACCATTTTTGTAGGCTAGCTTTAGCTTCTGCCGAGATGGATCCTGTTCTTTGTTTCTTCAGCCATGCTATTCTTTCTGCAGGGTCAATGGGTGCCTTCTCCAGGTTTCCGCCAATCCAAGGTAACCACTCATAAAACTGTGATTTATGGGCATCAAGACCATATATTTTTTTATCAATGACTGAAGTAATGTCTATTGCAATATCAGGCTGAAACGGATTAGGCTTTTTGAAATTATCCTGAAAATATAGAAAAACAGGATTTTTACGTAATGGGGGAGTGTCAGATGCAACGTTTGGGACTCCTACCATAAATGCAGCATCCTGAACTAAAACGCCTGTATATCGATGGTCAGGATGGTAGTCATTGGGTCTTGGGGCTATAACAACATCTGCATTCCATTCCCTTATTCTCCGGATAATTTCAAATCGGATGGCTAGAGTTGGTAATAGTTCTCCATCATGATTGTCGAGCACTTCATAGGTTACTCCTAATCGTCTTGCAACTTCTTTGGTTTCTTCAAGCCTTCTCTTGGCCAGCATTCCGCCACCTTCATTCATATGTCCTGCATCCCCATTGGTTACAGAGAGGAATTTAACTTGGTGTCCCATGGCAATAAAAAGAGCTGCAGTACCCCCGCTTTTAATGTCGCAGTCATCAGGATGTGCACCTATCATAATGATCTGAAGAGGTTTTACCTGTGCATTTAATGTGGATAAGCAAAAGGTAAATAAGAAGATAAATAATGCTTGAGCTTTCATTTTGTTTGCGATTAGGTTCTCCAAATGAAGATAAGTATTAAATCTATAATTGAAAATTTTGTCAATGATAAGCCTTTGTGTTTTGTTTTGTTATTATCAATTTAATTTTCAATTCTTCATTGAGATTTTTGCATTGAAAAAGGTTTTATTACCTTCCAAACAAATTAAAATGTAAAACCTGATTTTATGGGCTTCTTGAAAACAAAGTATTTTAGAGGAACATCACTGCAGATAGGCTTATATGCTGCAGTGACAGTATTTCTCACCTATACGATGGTTTTTGGATTCAGAAAATCATTTACAGTTGCAACTTTTGATGGTATTACCGTTGCGGGATATAGTTATAAAACAATTCTGGTAATCTGTCAGATGTTAGGTTATATGCTTGCCAAATTTTATGGCATTAAATATATATCTGAACTAAGGCGCCATGGAAGGGGGCAAATTATCATGCTACTGACTGCTATTGCCTGGTTAAGTTGGTTATTTTTTGCTCTTGTGCCGCCACCGTACAATATCGTATTTCTATTTATCAATGGTTTTCCTTTAGGGATGCTTTGGGGAGTAGTGTTTTCTTACGTAGAAGGCAGGCGTAGTACTGATTTTATTGGAGCGACACTTGCAGTGAGTTTTATATTTGCTTCAGGCTTTGTGAAAACTGTAGGTGCCTGGCTGATGCTGAATTTCGGCATCACAGAATTTTGGGTTCCTTTTTATACGGGACTTGTTTTTGCTGGTCCCTTATTGCTTTTTATTTATTTAATTGAAAAAATTCCATTTCCTGATGAAAAGGATATCGCATACCGGATGGATCGGGTTCCAATGCTTGCGGAAGACAGGAAAAATTTCATCAAGGTTTTCCTTCCTGGTTTGATTGCTTGTATCCTGATCTATGCTTTCGCAACCATTTTCAGAGACATGAGAGATAATTTCGGTGCTGAAATGTGGAAGGAAATGGGATTTTTTGATAAGCCTGAACTTTTTGCAAAAACAGAGACCCCAATTACGATCGTTATTCTCATCCTTATTGGAAGTATGGTCTTGATAAAGAATAGTTTTAAAGCTTTGATGCTTTCACATTTTATTATCGGATTGGGATTTATTATTGCAGGACTTTCTTCCTATCTTTTTATTAGTCAAAGTTTGCCTCCTGTTTGGTGGATGACCCTGGTAGGTTTGGGATTGTATATGGTGTATATACCGTTTAATTCAGTGTTTTTTGACCGTTTAATTGCAGCTTTCAAGCATACGGGTAATGTTGGATTTTTAATTTATCTCGCTGACTCTTTCGGTTATGTGGGGAGTGTTGGTGTGATGCTGAGCAAGGAAATTTTTAAAGTTCAGTTGAATTGGGTAACCTTCTTCTCTAATAGTGTAATTTGGCTTTCGCTTGCTGGACTTGCATTAACAATTTTTTCTTCAGTTTACTTTTATACTAAGTATAGATCTTCAGTACTAAAATAATCTGAACTTTGTTTTTTTAGATTTATGAATTGCTTTTAATAGAAATGGGAATAGAAATTAATGAAACGGTTTTAAGTGAATATGGATTTAAGCCAGCTGAGGTTATATTAAAGTCTTTTGGAACTGGCCATATCAATTCAACTTTTTTGCTTACTCAAAATAATACTGGCGAGCAGTTTATATTACAAAGTATAAATATCAATGTTTTCAGAAAGCCTGAGATCATTGCTCAAAATGTTAAGCTTGTAGCAGATTTCCTTGGAGAGCATTATCAGGAATATTTATTCGTAAAAGCTATTCCAACTATAAAAGGTGAGGAAATGGCGGTTGTAGATGGAGTTTACTGGCGATTAACAAATTTTATAAGTAATTCGATATCCTTTGATACTTTAAGTGATCCAATGCAGGCATATGAAGCCGCTTTACAATTTGGAAGGCTTAATAAGCTGCTTTCTGCTTTTGATGCATCACAATTAAAAGAAACTATTCCTGGTTTTCATGACTTGGGCCTACGTTATAAGCAGTTTACCGATGCATTGGAACTGGCCTCTGAAGAAATAAAACAGAAGTCAGCGAATGAAATCAGTATAGCCTTGCATTACCGCTTTATCCTTGAATATTTTAATTCATTTAAGAATTCCAAGGAGTTTCCGGATAGAGCAATGCACCATGACACAAAGATCAGCAATATGCTTTTTGATAAAGATAGCATGAAGGGTGTCTGTGTGATTGATCTCGACACCTTAATGGCTGGTAAATTTATTTCCGATCTAGGTGATATGATGCGAACGTACCTTTGTGCATTCTCTGAAAATGAACCTGATATTAGTAAAATCACAATACGCATAGAATATTTTGAGGCAATTGTAAATGGGTATTTGCATGAAATGGGCTCGATCTTAAGTCCGGTTGAAAAAGAACTGATACTCTTTTCGGGAAAATACCTGATTTATATGCAGGCAATCAGATTTTTAACTGACTATCTCAATGGTAATATTTATTACCCAATTGCTTATGCGGAACAAAATCTCGACCGGACTAAAAATCAATTCAAGTTGTTGACTGAGTTATATGAAAATGAGAAAATATTAGTTGATATCGTAAATAAATGTTTGAAAGAACACAAAAACCAATGATAAAGTGTTGACAGTTTGACATCCTGAAAATCAAGTCTTATCCCATTTTTGGCTCAATTGAAACTTTTCTTTAATTATTTTTGGAATTTATATGTTTATTAATTCCAAATTATTTCACTAAATTGCAGTAACACATAAAAATTAACAACT
>JBIIWE010000165.1:0-5903 GCA_044339075.1 Daejeonella sp.
AGGTATGAGGTAGGAAGTCTGAAGTCTGAAGTCTGAGGTAGGAGGTCTGAAAAAAAGCAGAAAATTTCAATTAGCACTACAAAATCTTGGTTCTTGGTTCTTGGTTCTTGGCTCCAGTTATCTGTTGTCTGTTATCTGTTGTCTGAGGTATGAGGTATGAGGTCTGAGGTAGGAGGTCTGAAGAAATACTGCTGAGTTCAAATTAGCACCTAATTATCTTGGTTCCTTGTTCTTGGTTCTTGGCTCCTGCTTCCTGGCTCTTGGTTCTTAGCTCTTGGTTCCTCAATCTAATCAATCGTTTTTCTTAATAATTCTGCTTACTCTCAAAAGCAAGAACACAGAAATTATTGAAAGCAAGACAACTACATATACAAGCGTATCATAATGTTCGAGCGGACTTAATTTATCATTTTGAACAACAATCATCCCACCAATGGCTGCGGCAATTCCACCGGCAATCTGCTGAAGGGATGAATTGATTCCCATAAATGCCCCACGGTCCTTTTTTTGAGGCAAAGCTGAGGTGAGTGCAATTGATGGAACCATCCGGCTCATGAAGCCCACTTGAAGACCAAGGTTCATAATCATCACAATCCAAAATGAAACAGGCCCAAGATTCGCATAAATAGTTATTACAACGATTAGAATCATTGATGCAATGGTAAACAGAAGGAATTTATCGAAACGATCGCTTAATTTTCCAACTATCGGCATAATGGTAAGTGTGCAAACTCCGGAAGCCATATAAATAAATGGAAGCTGCTGAGCCGTTATCTTCAAATTATTGATCACATAAGCACTCCCCCAGGGCATCATCATAAAACTTCCCAAAGAAAGAAATGCAGTTGCCAGAAAACCTATCCTGTATTTCTTTAAAGTTAGGGTCTGCCATAAATGTGCAATTGCATTCTGTTCACTTTTTTGCTCAAGATGCTCAGTAACGGGCTTCAATTTGAAAACAATAAAGAACCAAACAAGGATTGACAATACCACAATCATTAGAAATGGCGATTGCCAGCCCCAGATATTAGCGATATACAAGCTTAATGGAATTCCAAGAACCTGGCTAGCTCCAAAACCCATTTGTAGGAAGCCAAAAACCCTTCCTCTTTTTTCCAGTGGAAACAAGTCTGAAACAATAGCCATTGAAATCGAACCAATCACTCCCCCAAACAAACCAGTGAAAATACGTGCAGCCAAAAGCATAGGATAGGTATGGCTCAAACCACAGAAAAGTGTGCCTACAATGAAGCCGATATAAAAAAATAAAAGTAATTTCTTTCTGTCGAAACGATCAGCGAATCCGGCAGTCATCAGACCTGAGAATCCGGCACTGAATGCGTATGCTGATACCGACAATCCAAACTGAGTGGTACTCAGGTTCATGGATTTCATCAGGAGATCACCAAGTGGTGATATCACTATAAAATCAAGAACTACTGTAAACTGGGTCAGGGTAAGGATCAATATTACAAAAATTTCATACGATGAGAATTTCAGCTTTATGTCTGTAGATTCTGAACTCATCCTGAAATTTTGTAACTACTCATGTCTCTTCTACCAAAATGGATTTGGCACTGCAAGATAATGGTTTATACTTTTAAACTGAATGAAATATCGAAGCTAATTATCTGGACCGGGCAAAGCATAACACATACAAATCCCTAAAACTTCTTCTTGTTCCTTATTAATTGTAATCCTATATTTAATCACACAATTCTAATAAAAAACAAAGCCATGCCTAAATTCATTTGTCTTCTGCTCTTAAGCTTTATCAGCACTTCGGTTATTTCTCAGGAAAGTCCTGCCAAAAAAGATAATACGATCTATTATGGTAAAGAATCCTTCTTAATTGAGGGCAGCGGAGTTGCAGAATCTGAAAAAGAAAGTCCGTATGACCGTTTACCAGCATCCTACAAGGGTAAAGTCAGAAAGCCGGTTTGGGATCTGTCAAAAAACTCTGCTGGTATCTCTTTAAGATTCAATTCCAACTCCTCTTCTGTAAAAGTTAAGTGGGCTTTAATGAATGATACAAAAATGAACCATATGGCCGAAACGGGCATAAAAGGCGTTGATTTGTATTGCAAAGTTAAGGGAGTATGGACCTACGTAAATACAGGCCGACCAACCGCAAAGGAAAATGAGGCTTCTCTGATAAATGGTCTCAGTCAGGGAGAAAGAGAATACAAACTCTATTTACCCTTGTACGATGGCACAACCAAAGTAGAAATTGGTATAGAAAGCGGCAGTACGATAACGAAGCCTGCTGAAGATAAAAAGCTGCCTATAGTTTTTTACGGAACCAGTATTTTACAGGGCGGTTGCGCATCAAGACCTGGTATGGTTTTCACTAGTATCATTTCCAGAAAATTAAATGTGGATTGTATCAACTTCGGATTTAGCGGAAATGGTAAGATGGATCCACCAATGGCTGAACTCATTTCCGGCATTAAGGCTTCTTTTTATGTTATTGACTGTTTGCCGAATATGACTGCAAAGCAAGTGACCGATAGTGTTGTACCATTAGCCAAAGCTATACGTGCTAAAAATCCAAAAACTCCGATTGTATTCATTGAAAACGTGGAGTATACCCGGGCAATTTTTCAAGCAAGTTTGCTAACTAGTATGAATGAGAAGAATCAGGCATTGAAAACAGAATTCGATAAATTGGTGCAGGGCGGCATGAACAATCTTGTCTATATCGGTGCTACCGGATCAATCGGCACAGATAATGAGGGTACGGTAGATGGTACCCACTTAACCGACCTGGGTTTTATACGCTACGCAGATTATTTAATTGAGAAGTTTAAAGAAAATAAGCTTGCAATAAAATAATAATAGAGAGCTACTTATTGGCTTTGCCAATACAGCATGTAAACATCAGGATAAACTGTTTTCTTTTAAAAAAGCAAAGCCAGTGTTTATAGGTTTCTTCAGTCGGGCTCTGCGCTCTAGCTTTTGCCCGCAATAATGTTGTAAAATATAATTTGTATAAGGCAAAAGGCTGCCGCTTCGATCCCGTTTAGATGGCATGGACAACACTTCTATCAGTGGCAGTTAAATATTCATACAGCATTGGAATTCAAAAACATCCATCTCAAAAAAACTTAACCCTTAAACCTCTCCTTCAAAAAACTACCGGTATATGATCCCTTTTCAAGGATCAGATCCTCAGGAACGCCTTCAAACACAACATTCCCACCTCTATCACCACCTTCGGGACCAATATCAATTATCCAATCGGCGCATTTGATCACATCCATATTATGTTCTATAACAATAATGGTGTTCCCTTGTTCTATTAAAGCATCAAACGATTTAAGCAGCTTTTTAATATCATGAAAATGCAGACCTGTAGTAGGCTCATCAAAAATGAACAAGGTTTTACTGCTATTGTTTCCCTTAACGAGGAAAGACGCCAGTTTAATTCGTTGAGCTTCACCGCCAGAAAGCGTGTTTGATGATTGTCCCAGATGAACATACCCTAATCCAACATCAGCAAGTGGTTTGATCTTAGCAGCAATTTTAGGTTCATTTCGGAAAAATTCGAGCGCTTCGTCAATGGTCATATCCAGCACCTCAAAAACATTTTTTTCTTTATAAGTTACATCCAGAACATGCTGTTTGAAGCGCTTTCCATCGCAGGCTTCACATGGCAGATAAATATCTGCCATGAACTGCATTTCAATCTTTACTTCTCCTTCGCCCTGACAAACATCACAGCGGCCACCTTCCACATTGAAAGAAAATGCAGAGGGCTTCATACCGGATGCCTTAGCAGCACCCTGAGAGGCAAACAAATTTCGTATCTCATCCCATGCCTTCACATAGGTAACAGGATTTGATCTTGAAGAGCGGCCAATAGGATTCTGATCTACTATTTCAACCTGTTCAATTTTATTAAAATCTCCCTCAATAGAATCATATGCCCCCGTTTGTTCACCAGAATAATTTCCAATAGCTTTCTGCAATGCTGGTTGTAAAATTCGCTTCACAAGTGATGTTTTCCCAGAACCGGAAACACCTGAAACCACGCTTAAAATATTTAATGGAAATTTAACATCTACATTTTTAAGATTATTCTCTCTTGCACCCTTTATTTCAATAAAATCACTCCACCTTCTACGCTGTTGCGGTATAGCGATAGCTTGTTTTCCACTTAAGTATTGTCCGGTAAGACTCTCATCATTCTTCAATATTTCAGAGTAAGTACCTGTGAACACCAGTTGACCGCCATGGGTACCCGCCTCGGGACCGATATCAATAATATGATCAGCAGCCTTCATGATCTCTTCTTCATGCTCAACTACCAAAACAGTATTTCCAACATCTCTTAATGAAATTAATACTTCAATCAGTCGCTGAGTATCCCTTGGATGAAGTCCGATACTTGGCTCATCCAAAACATATACTGAACCAACAAGTGAGCTGCCCAATGAGGTAGCCAGATTTATCCGCTGCGATTCACCACCAGAAAGAGTATTTGACAGTCTGTTCAGGGTAAGGTAACTCAAGCCCACATCATTCAGAAATTTGATCCGGTTCGTAATTTCCATTAACAGACGCTTAGCGATCTTCATTCGAACTGGGTCAAGTTCTAAACCCTGAAAAAAAACAAGTGCTTTATCAAGAGGCATCAAAACGATATCTGTAATAGAATGGTTGGCGATCTTTACGTTTGAAGCATCCTCACGGAGGCGACTACCTAGACATTCTGGACAGTTTGTCTTACCGCGATACCTTGAAAGCATGACACGGTATTGAATTTTATACGTTTGCGCCTCAAGTTCCTTGAAAAAATCATTTAGTCCGATAAAGTATTCATTACCAGACCATACTAATTGTTTTTGTTCTGATGTAAGTTGATTATAAGAACGATGAATGGGAAAGTCGAATTTTAAGGCATTTTTGACGAGCTTATTCAGCCATTCGCCCATTTTTTCGCCTCTCCAGGGAGCGATGGCACCATCATAAACGGACTTACTTTTATCCGGAATGACAAGATCTTCATCAATGCCAATGATCTTACCATAACCTTCACAACGCTTACAAGCACCAAAAGGATTGTTAAAACTGAAAAAATTAGGAGATGGCTCCTCGAAACGTATGCCATCCAGCTCAAAACGATCGCAAAATACATGAATCTGTCCATTTACTTCTAAAAAGCAATCACCCCTCCCCTCAAAAAATGCGGTTTGAACTGAATCCGCAATACGGCTTAAAGTCTCCTCATCATCTGCCACAGAAACACGATCAATAACGATCTTGATATCCACGTCATTACCCGATTGAATATTACCGGTAGACTGATCATCCAGAAGATCTTCAATTTTAGATAATTGCTCATTGATTAATACGCGAGTAAAACCTTTTTGCAGAAGTACTGCAAGCTCCTCCTTGAGAGAACGGTTATTGTGTGCATGCAAAGGACAGGAAACAGTAACTGACGTCCCTTCTGAAAGGTCAGAAATGAAATTAATCACATCAGTAACCGTGTCTTTTTTAACTTCCCTTCCCGAAACAGGTGATATGGTCTTCCCTATCCTGGAAAATAGCAATTTCAAATAATCATAGATCTCTGTTGAAGTGCCGACAGTTGAACGTGGATTACTAGTAATAACCTTTTGCTCAATAGCAATTGCAGGGGCGATACCCTTAATATAATCAACATCAGGCTTATTCATCCGCCCCATAAACTGCCTGGCGTATGATGATAAACTTTCTACATATCGTCTTTGACCTTCCGCATAAAGCGTATCAAATGCGAGTGATGACTTTCCTGATCCGGACATCCCGGTAATGACAACTAATTTATTTTTAGGGATGGCGACATCAATATTCTTTAAATTATGGACTCTTGCCCCTTTAATAATAATATACTTTTTAGGATCTTTTTCTGCCTC
>JBIIWE010000166.1:0-5838 GCA_044339075.1 Daejeonella sp.
CAAAGAAAGGGTGCATTATGGAAAGATATTAGATGAGGAAGCCGACAAGCTTAATGACCTAATGAATAAGTTGCTCTCGTTCACCCAAATAGAGAATAAGGCTATAAAAATAAAACCAGAGAACATAAACCTGGAGGTATTTTGCCAGAATTTAATTGACAGTTACCAAGTGAAGTATCCTATCTTTGACATAAGCTGTGACATTGAAGGTGTTGAATATTTTAAATCTGATCCGGTTTTATTGGGGAGTATTTTTCAAAACCTGATTGACAATGCTTATAAATACTCAAGACTCGATAATAAAATTTTAAAGATCAATATCGTTAAAGTTAAAAAACAGTTGGTTTTTAAATTTTCGGATCAAGGAATCGGTATTCCAGCTAAGGATATTAATAACATTTTTAAAAAGTTTTTCAGAGTTCAAAATGAATATAACCAGCAGGGTAGTGTGGGCTTGGGTTTGGCATTCTGTAAAGAACTGGTTAAATTTATGAACGGATCAATATCAGTGGCGAGTGTTGTTGGAAAGGGATCTGAGTTTACAATAGAATTGCCTTACGAAATATAATTATGCAAAAAGAAATTAAGATTGCCGTTGTTGAGGATGATGAAAATTTAAGATTCCTGGTAGTACATCGTTTGCAGGCTGAGGGTTATAAAGTAGTGGAAGCTTCAGACGGGCAGATTGCAGAGGAGTTGATCATGATAGAACAGCCGGATATTGTACTGCTCGACTGGATGTTGCCTACTAAACAAGGTTCTGAGGTTTGTCAGAATGTTAGAAAGCTAGGTTTTGATAATCTGATCATCATGATGACTGCCAAGTCGCAGGATATTGATAAAATTGATGCTTACAGTTTTGGAGTTTCAGATTATGTGACCAAACCATTTAACATGGATGTTCTGGTAGCTTTAATTGACAACAAGGTTAAATTTGTAATCAATAACGAAAAATCTGAAGTCTATAAGTTCGGTAATATGGAACATCATCCTAACACGCATTCATTGTTGCGCGATAATAAAAAGATTGAGCTTACCATTCTGGAAAACAGGATTCTTCTTTATTTTTTAAAAAATGCCAATACCGTTATCAATCGTGATGAGTTAATGATGGTTGTTTGGGGCTATAATTCTGATGTGAATACTCGAACGCTGGACATGCATATTGTTCGCTTGCGTAAGAAAATTGAAAGTAATCCTGACAGACCTCATTTTATGCAAACTGTCCGAGGAGTAGGATATAAGTTTGTGATTGATTAAACTGCTCTTTCAGAATACAGGGAGGTCAGGTCCAGGCCCAATGGAGCAACAATTGGCTTAAACTATAATTTCTCGAGTTTCTTTTCAAACATAATTCTCCATTCCTCAGTTAGTTCCTTCAGGTTTACTAAACGTTGGATCCATTCCTTATTTTCGGGATCGTGATAGCGTACATAATTCACATCCATCACAGATATTTTTTCTGGGTGTGAACTTAGGTGGACCAGCTGGTCAGTTTTTTTAACAAAACCCGGTTGAATGGTTCTTAGGTAATAACCGGTGAGTCCTGTTGTTTGAAGGTGTAATGGAAATTTCTTATAGTTATATCTGATGCCAATCATATAACATGGTCCGCGGGGTTCTGATACTTCTACTAATGCCTCTCCTAATTGATAACGGTCGCCGATATAAACATGGCGTTCATGCGCATTTTCTCCTTGCAAGGTCAGGTTTTCGCCAAAAGCTCCCTGCATCAGGTCGAATCTCAGCTCATTTTTCCATTTTTCAAAATGGTCAGAATTATAGCAGCATATAGCTTTATCATTTCCGCCGTGGTGTTTAGTGTTCTTAACCATATCACCAGAAAAACCTGTAAGTTCTAATTCAATTCCTTCAGTTTGAATAGCTATTTTCCTGAATGCAGTCATCGCTTTTTGATGATCTGACACCAAAAGTTCAGCTTTACCAAGAATGTTTAAGGAAATAATATGGATGTTCTTCATAATGGAATAGTACTGAATAACAGTAGCATAATTAGTTGGAGGATCATCGTTCCATCGAGGAAAAGAAAGTAATAATATTCATTTTTCTTCCATTTCGATTTAAAAATAAGCCAGCCTGATAAAAGGATGCTTAGGCTGAGTGCGAAAAAATTTCCGTCAATCTTTTCAGTAAAGTTAAACAACAATAACATGTAGGCTACCAGTAATATTTGGCACATCAGTAATGAATTTTTTTCGCCAAATATTACGGGAATGGTCTTTAGCTCCTTGCTTTTATCCTGGAAAAGGTCTCTTATATCAAATGGAACCGTAATAGCAGCAATAAATAAAAATCGATTTGAAAATAATAGAATTGTTTCATTTATTGTAATTGTTGCAGCATTTTTCCCATCTATTTCAAGTATCGGGAGAAGGACACAACTTGCTGCCCAAACCATGGCGATAATGAAAAACTTGACTCCTGGAATATTGCGAAGGCTAAATCGTTTACCATCAATAGAAAAAATGGGCAGGTTATAGGCAACAGATATGAGCCCCAATCCAATCAGAAGTATTTTGGAAGAAGTGTTCAAAAACAAGCTCAATGGGATAATTGCAATCGCGGAAATAATCGTCAGTGAGATCATCAGCCGAAAATGTGAAAATATCCATCTGACTCTTTGGAATGCAGAATTTTCCGGTTTTTCAGGTTTTGATAGCAGAATGCTAAAATTGTAGAGAGCTAGGGTAGAACAGAATAAGAGGCCTAATACATATTCATCAGGTTTGGCCTGTATGAGCCAATAAGTAACCATGCCCTGAGATACTGCACATAAAGCAATAAAAATATTGCTAAACAATAGAAAATCCAGTGTTTGCCTGAGGAATTTATTCATCTATTGAACCTGGGATCAGATCATGAATCGCCCCGTCGTAATTCAAATATCGTAATTTCAGGTAACATTCCTACGCGGCCAGGATAGCCCAAGAAGCCGTATCCAACATTTACATATAATTGCTGAGCGCCTTCCTTATAATGTCCAGCCCATTCTTTATAGACATATTGAGCAGGGCTCCATTGGAATTTTTCTGTAACTATCCCAAATTGCATTCCGTGGGTATGCCCACTAAACGTGGCATCAATCTGTGGATATTCAGGAAGCACCTGTGCCCTCCAATGCGATGGATCATGCGACAAAAGTAGCTTAACTGGCACATCGTCTGTATTTTTGATCGCTTGGTTCATTTGCCCGTATTTTGCGAATCTGCCAACTCCCCAGTTTTCAATACCCAAAACTGCAATTTCTTCACCTTCTATTTTTATTCTCCTGTTTTCGTTAAGCAGCAGATCCCATCCCATGTTCTTATGAGTTACCTTGACATCAGCCAGGTTTTTAGATTTTGCACTTGATTCTCCCTTTCCGAATAAGTAATCTCCATAATCATGATTTCCAAGAATAGAATACACTCCCAGTGGGGCCCTTACTTTTGAAAAAATATCCTGATAATCTCTCATTTCTGAGGCTAAATTATTTACCAGATCACCAGTAAAAAAAATCAGTTCAGGTTTCTCTTTAAGTAACATTTGAACACCACCTAACACGGCTTTATTATCATAGAAGCTACCTGAATGAATATCAGAGATCTGACCCAATGTAATTCCATCAAAAGCTTTAGGAAGGTTTGGTAAAAAAAGTGTTTTTCGTTTTATACGATAGTCATAGGCACTGGAAACAACACCGTAGGTTAAGGATGCTAAAGGTAATGCGGCAATAAATGTTCCTGCCTTGATTATAAATTCTGATCTTGGAATAGCTTCCTGTTTGATTGTATCTACGTTTTTATTATCACGAGGTCCATTTTTGAGCCTTCTTTTGATCCAGATAAAGATTCTGCGCAGGTCATCAGTAATCAAAAATGGAAGAATGAATATCTTAGATACAAAGGTCAGGAAGAAAACGACCAGAATGATGGATCGGAGGAGGAATTTTATATTAAAAAATATGCTGATAAATACCCCTACTATCAGTAAAAAAGTATACCCCCACCAAATATAAGTGAATGATAAGTATTTGTTATTTTTCCATTTCCAGCTTACTGATCGAACAGCCCTGTAAATATATATATCAATAATGATCAACAGAATGCTGATCATTATTAATCCTAAAATCCGATTCCCCATTAATTGTTTTATTGGTTTTGTTCTGTGAAAAGGGGGGAATTAATATCGCCCCTTATCGTCATTATAATCCTCGTCTTCATCATCTTTAAACTCCGGACTAAACAGGCTGTTGAACATGTCTGCAAAGCTGAAGCCTTTATCCAGAAAAGATTTGTTGATCAAGGAGAATTCAGCTAATCCATGAAGCAGGAATTCCATTAGTAATACTTTCTGGTTCTCACTTAGACGCGGATGGAACTGTTTTATTACATTTTTTAAGCCTGGAACAGATTCCAATGACTTTTTGTATTCTTCTAATGAAAGATCATCAATAAGGCTAATTGTATTCCCTGCAGCAAACCAGCTGATAATATCAGCGTAAGGATTAATAGATTTTGCCTTTTTTAACTTTTCCGGATCAGGGAAATAGGTGATCATAAGCGTTTTTATTGCTTTGCCTAATAGGATGTTGGCAACCTTACTTGGACCTTCCAGCTCTCCTTCATAAACAAGCTCGATCTTTCCTGTTATTGCCGGGATCACTCCCAGGAAATCCGATATCCTAACAAAAGTACTTTCTTCACTATTTAGCAACATTCTTCTTTCTGCATTGCTGATAAGATTCTCATAGGCAGAAATGGTAAGCCTTGCCGAAACACCTGATTTTTTGTCGATGTATTCAGAATCACGGGCTTCAAAGGCAATTTGTTCGACCAGATCTTTGACTAATCCGTCAGCTTCAATACTTGAACGCTGTGAAGCAGTGATTTTGGCTTCCTGTTGCGTGATTTTCCTTGAAATATCTATGCTGCGGGGGTAGTGGGTCAATATCTGACTTTCTATCCTGTCTTTTAAAGGTGTTACTATAGATCCTCTATTTGTATAATCTTCTGGATTCGCTGTAAAAACGAACTGAATATCTAAAGGCAGACGAAGTTTAAAACCTCTGATTTGTATGTCTTTTTCCTGCAGTATGTTAAACAGAGCAACCTGAATACGCGCCTGAAGATCAGGAAGTTCATTGATCACGAAAATTCCTCTATGAGCACGAGGAATCAATCCGAAATGAATTACACGCTCATCTGAATACGTTAATTTTAAAGTTGCTGCCTTGATCGGGTCAACATCTCCAATCAGATCGGCCACAGTGACATCAGGAGTGGCTAGTTTTTCTGTGTACCGTTCAGAACGATGCAGCCATGCAACTGGAGTATCTTCTCCTTTAATTTCTAAAATATGATGTCCAAACCAGGAAATAGGATTTAATGGATCTTCGAATAGTTCGGAACCTTCAATATAGGGAACGTATTCATCCAATAAATTGATCATTAATCGCGCAATACGTGTTTTTGCCTGTCCTCGTAAGCCCAGAAGCAAAATATTATGCTGCGATAAAATGGCGGTCTGAAGGTCAGGAATAACTGTATCCTCATAGCCAATGATACCTTCTAAAACGGTATTTTTATTTTTCAGCTCCCTGATTAGATTCTCGCGTAGTTCTTCTTTAACTGAACGGGAAACATATCCGGATTCACGGAGTTCTTTAAGTGTTTTTATCTGCAGCAAATTCATAAATCGAAATTCTATCTAATTGTTCTTCTTCTGTTCTTAATGTAATCTTCAAAAATATATTCTCCCAGTCCTTTAAGTGAACTGTAAAATGCCCTTCCTCCGTTTATTTCGGTAAACTGTCTCACAAATTGCTGTAAATAAGGA
>JBIIWE010000167.1:0-5817 GCA_044339075.1 Daejeonella sp.
CTTCACGATTGTGGGTTGATGGAATCATTGATCCTCTGGAAACCAGAAAAGTAATTTCAATGGGAATAGAGGCCGCTAACCAGTCGCCAATAGAAAAATCGTTTAATCCGGGTATCATTCAGACCTAAAAAAATAAACTCTTAATGAAGAAAACTCTCATTTTCGTATTGCTTTTCAGCTCATTTCATGTTTTCGGACAGGCAAGGTTAAAATTTCACAAGAAAGCGATAGTTGTAGATACGCATGGAGATATTTTAACGGATCAGATAAAATCCGGAATTGATATTGGTGTTCGTCATAAGGGTGGTAATTTCGACCTGGTCAGGGCCCGTGAAGGTGGCCTTGATGTACAGGTATTTTCTGTCTGGAGTGATTATACCGGGGACTTTGCCTTGGCCAACCGACAAATGGATTCCCTCGATGCATTGATAAAACGCCATCCGGATTTGATTACAAAGGTTAGATCTGCAGCTGAATTGAAATCAGCAGTTAAGCAAGGTAAAATGGCTGCTTTATTTGGTGTGGAAGGCGGACATATGATCGAGAATAAGATCGAAAATCTAGATTCGTTGGCAAAAAGGGGCATGGCCTATATGACCCTGACCTGGAATAACAGTACTCCATGGTCAAGTTCTGCTTATGAAGAGACTTTTAAAAAGGATAGTTTAAAGCAAATCGGTCTTAGTGATTTGGGAAATAAGATCATTAAACGTATGAATGAACTGGGTGTGATCGTGGATCTTTCGCATGTTGGCGAAACCACTTTTTACGATGCGATTCGTGTATCTTCAAAGCCAGTAATGGCTTCTCATAGCTCAGCTTATGTTTTTCATGCTCATCAGCGCAATTTAAAGGATGATCAAATCAGGGCAATTGCAAAAACTGGAGGAGTGATCTTTGTGAATTTCTATAGTGATTTTTTGGATAAAACGTATAGACCTAAACTTGTATCGTTTAATGCACGTCATAAAGATGAACTGACTGAATTAATTGCTAAGCTTGGAAGTAGATCCAAAGCAGAGGAGGAGGTCAATAGCAAATATAAGCAGGAAATTGAGGATATGCAGGCACCTTTGTCTCTCCTAATTGATCATATTGATCATATGGTTAAACTGGTGGGGGCTGATCATGTGGGTTTGGGGGCTGATTATGATGGAGCTGAATCTTTTCCAAAAGGTTTGGAGGATGTTTCGAAATACCCCGTAATTACCGAGGAACTATTTAAGCGGGGATATTCGATGAAGGATGTGAAAAAGGTGCTTGGAGGCAATTTTATTAGGCTTTTAAAGGCGAATAGAGGGTGATTCTTTCCTGTAGAATGTCTTTGCGAGGAGGCACGACGAAGCAATCTCTTAATTAGATTTCAGTTGACTTTTGAGATTGCCGCGCTGTGCTCGCAATGACAAAATATCGCTCTCAATGCCAAACATTGATGACGAAGAAGGGAATATCGATTACAACTTATAATTTAAGCAGTATTTCCTATAGAATGTCTTTGCGAGGAGGCACGACGAAGCAATCTCTTAATTAGATTTCAATTGACTTTTGAGATTGCCACGCTGTGCTCGCAATGACAAAATATCGCTCTCAATGCCAAACATTGAATGACGTTAAGGCATTCGAAAAGACAGTACTTTGCTAATTCAAACATTTTCATTTATTTGCCAACCAGGCAATCCTAAATATTCCACCAATACGTTAATTTAAGCACCAGAAATCTGTTCTTAACTGCAAAAGGAGCAGGGAGATAATTGTCGGTGTATACGATAAAAAGGTCGGAGGCAGGCTTATAACGCCATTGCAGACGAGTATTCACATTGATATTATCACTTTGTTGATTATACTGCACAAATCCGGTAAAAAATACCTTATTAGTCATGGTGACATCAACCCTCGGGCCCACTAACCAGAATTTTGTAGTTTTCCAGGGCTGTGGTAAGCGTATATCATTATAACTTGAACTTAAAGCCAGACTCACAAAAGGCTGGAAACGATATCCAAATTCACTGGTTACATTTAAGCGATTTCCACCGGCATAATAGCCCCCATAACGACTAGAAATAGCCATAGTATATAAGCTTTGGGGTCTGGAAACAAAATCTGCACCAAAAGCTTCCCAACGGTGCTCAGAGCCAGTAGCTAATAATGCACCTCCTCTGTTTGTGGGATCGAATGGCCTTTGAAGTTTTACATAATCTTTTGCAATCCAGCCTGTTAATGTCGCTCTGCTTCGAAAATTCAGGTTGTAGGCAAGATAGTTGGTGTAATCTGTGCGTTGAAAGGATTCATTAAAGTAATTCGCTGAAAATAATTTAGGACCATGGCTAACAAAAGGTCCTTTTTTGGGGAAGAAAAGATAGCCTGCCTGCGGGCTTAAATTGATATAACCTCTGCGGGGAACATATCCTACTTCTGCATTGTAATTGCGCCCTACATATTCATGTTGCCAGTTAAGATCCCAGTTTCCGGTCCAATATCGCAGATTTGCAGCCTGCATCATATCTTTTCCACTGCTATTCGGACTGAATGATTTCATGCTAACAGCTTTGCCTGTCCAGTTATTATTTGATGAAGCAAGGTTATATTCAAGTCCAGCAACTCGATTATAACGGGAAACTCCGGCTGCGGCATTTTCTGTATTAAAATTCATGGATTGCTTGTTGATTAGGATAGCACCAATGTTAGACCTTGCAAAAACTTTTCTCTGAAGTGCTACAACAGCAAAATTTTGTGCCGGATCAGCTGCACCGGTTTTTTCTGTCTGCATATTCATCAATCCAACTCTCCAATCCTTATTGAGCTTTCCGCTTAATCGGGCACCGTACTGAATTGGAACTCCTAATCCAACACGCCTGGAGAAGAAAGGTCTGCTATTCTGATATCCAAAATTTGAAAAAAGATCGCCATTCTCAAGAAAATACTGTCTCCGTTCAGGGAAAAAGAGTTCAAACCGTTCCAGGTTAGGTACCTGACGATCGACTTCCACCTGTGAATAATCAGGATTAACGGTCAGGTCGAGGTTCAGTGAAGAAGTGATGGCAACTTTTACATCACCCCCGATTTCTCCCCGCTGATTTCGGCCAATAGGTGTGACGGTGTGATTACTGGAAATTCCACCAAGGGTATAAGGAATAACAGAAATGTTTTGACCGGG
Organism: Daejeonella sp.; assembly: GCA_044339075.1. Lineage (GTDB taxonomy): Bacteria > Bacteroidota > Bacteroidia > Sphingobacteriales > Sphingobacteriaceae > Daejeonella. The sequence continues at coordinate 3,155 of JBIIWE010000167.1, forward strand.
AACTGGTGGTGGCTGATCCCAAACTAAATTTCCAGTATAGGCAAGCGATGCCGTTGCAAATTGTCGCGGAACAGGAGCCCAGCTTGATTTTTCGGTCGACTTCAAATCCATGCGGCTGAAATTGATTCCCCATTTTGTGATTCCTGGCTTGTAACGAATTGATTTAAAGGGAATAGCAGCCTCAAATACCCATCTATCTTCATAGTTTTTGACTGCAGAGACCCATTTATTATCCCAGCTAAGGTCTACCTTGCTTCCGTCATACATAATACCATCCCATTGAGCACCGGCAGCATTTGATCCAAAGGAAAAACCATTGGTCTGATCATCAAAAGGGTCCATGAAAAGTAAAAAATTATCATTTTTTCCAAAAGCAAAATCCCTTCTTAACGATTCTACGAAATACGGACCCGGTTCATGGTAGCAAACAGCAATCAGGTAAAGAAAATCCTTGTCATAACTCATTTTCACATCTGTACGAACTTTGGCAAAGCTAGTATCCATAGGCTGAACCATAAAGAATTTGCTGGCCAGATCAGCATCTTCCCAGGCACGTTCATCCATTATTCCATCTATACGGATCTCTGAACTTGCTGGCTTAAGCTTTAATTCATATTGCGCATTCTTTTTCTGTGCTGATGCACTACTGCTAATCATAATCAATAGAATTATAGCAGTGTAGGATTGAAGTTTGATAACAGAACTATTTTTTAGACTAGTTAGATTTTTGATTCTGATATTTTGGGATTTCAAAAGTTGAAACATAGGAATTAAGGTCTTTCATTTAGATTGAGATGTAATAATAGCAATAATTATTTGTCCTATCGGCCTTTAGCAGAGAAATGAATTTGACTATCCCGCCCTAAAGCTTTAAATTTGCGACAAATAAAAATAAAATGTCTGAAGAAACCGAACATGTAGAATGTCTGATCATAGGATCTGGTCCCGCAGGATATACTGCGGCAATTTATGCTGCACGAGCAGATCTAAAGCCTGTTATGTACACAGGAATGGTTCCTGGAGGACAGTTGACCCAAACTACTGATGTTGAGAACTTTCCGGGTTATCCTGAAGGAATCATGGGCCCTGAAATGATGGAAGATTTCAGAAAACAGGCCGAACGATTTGGTACTCAGATTCGTTTTGGTTATGCCAGCAGCGTTGATTTTTCATCGACTCCACATAAAGTGATCATCGATGAAAATAAAACGATTACTGCGGATACCGTGATCATTGCAACAGGAGCTTCTGCGAAGTGGCTGGGGCTTGAAAGCGAGCAAAAATACAATGGCTTTGGGGTTTCTGCCTGTGCAGTTTGTGATGGCTTCTTTTTCAAGGGCCTGGATGTTGCAATCGTTGGAGCCGGAGACACGGCAGCAGAAGAGGCTACCTATCTTGCTAAGCTGTGTAAAAAAGTACATATGCTTGTACGAAGAGATGAATTTAGGGCATCTAAAGCCATGCAGAACAGGGTTTTAAATACTCCTAATATTGAAATTCATTATAATTCAGATACCAAGGAAATACTTGGAGACGGTAAAAATGTAACTGGTATTTTGGTATCAAATAATAAAACAGGTGAGGAGAAGACCATTGATGTGAGCGGATTCTTTGTAGCAATTGGCCATAATCCAAACACAGATATTTTTAAAGGCTGGCTGGATATGGATGAGACCGGTTATTTAATCACCCAGTCAGATAGTACAAAAACGAATATTGAAGGCGTATTTGCCTGTGGAGATGCTCAGGATAAATTATGGAGACAAGCGATCACAGCTGCAGGTACAGGTTGTATGGCAGCTCTTGAAGCAGAGCGTTATCTTGCTGCCAAAGAAGACAAATAGTAATTAATCTTATTCAAAAAAATGTCCTCTGCTTTTGCAGAGGGCATTTTTTTTTAAGAGTGTGAACGAATAAAAAGGATAATGGTATAGAAGGTTTTATATTTATTTGAGAATTACACCTATTCAGGGGGAATTAATTTATTAAATTTGATAAAGCACAAAATCCTAATATTGAAAGCAGAAAGATGAATTTGAAAACGATACTATCTGGAATATTTTTAGCGAGTACTCTATTCGCATCTTGTTCAGGAGATGAAGAAAAGAAAGTAGAAGTAAAGCCAATCGTTAAAAAGATCATGGTACCATTTCGCTTTCACAAAGCCATAGAAGTGAAACCAGGACTAACATTGGATATTGTTAGTTGGGGCCGGGGTTCTAACTCAGTGGGAGGGTATTTGATCCTCAGATCAGATTCTACACACCTTAGCTATCGCTCTATAGCTGGTGAATTAGATGGTAAAATAGTGGATACCTGGAATATGGACATGGATACTGATGGGAATCCGGAATTGTATATACAAGCAAAAGGAGAGGGAAAAGGCTCTTATCTTACGATGTATATCTATGAATACAGTGAAGGGGGGTCAAATCAAAAAATTCCTTTCCCGGAACTTAGTTCATCTTTAAAAGAAGGCTACCGTGGAAATGATTCAGTATACATTAAGGAAGGAAAACTCTTGCGGGAGTTTTCGGTTTATGATAAAAATGACTCAACCGGTACAGCAACAGGAGAAATTCGAAAAGTTGAATATACCTTAAGAAACAATAATTTACAGTTCAAGGAAATCAAAGCGGAAACGACAGTAAATAAAAAACAAT
>JBIIWE010000168.1:0-5811 GCA_044339075.1 Daejeonella sp.
TTATTAATTTTACCCATTAATTCACTTATACTAAAGTTTTGAATTATGATTTCTGAAAGAAAAAATATCCAGATAAATTACCCTATTCTCAGGCAGAAATGCAGGAATTGTTAAAAGAGGGGGGACATGGTAGTTTGCTATTTTTTATTGTACCTTAAATATAAAAATAAACTATCGTCTTTTCAATGAATAGAAAAAAAATCTGGCTACAGATTCTGTGTTAGCCATTGCTTCAATCAAAGGAATCTCAGTTTTATTTACATCAAATTCATTACAAAAATACCTCTGGTAGACACCCATCAGCACCTGGCCGATCTGGTTCGGTTCGGCAAAGGCTGGACTTCACCTCCAGTGCCTGGCAATTATGACATGAAAGCATATAGGGACGCTACCCGAAATGTCAATAAATAATGGCTGTTAATGAGGCGATAAAATAACAGGCTGAAAATTCAAAAAATATTTTTTTCAGGAAAGCAGATTCTTTAATAGTAATCTGCTTTTTATGCATTCACCATTTTTTTAATGAATATCTAAGTAAATAGATAAAAATTATTGATGATAAATATTTTAGTTTTAGTTAATTTTTATTTTTATTTTTAATTTTATAGATAAAAATTATTTAATTAAGACAAAATTATCTTCGTTTATATTTTTACTTTGCTAATGTATTATTGTTTCGTTACATTCAAACAACTATAGCAAAAATGTCTTATTATCAAACACTTACTGATCGAGGTCTAACAACTCTTTTAAATGAAGGAGATGAAAAAGCTTTTACCGAAATTTATGAGCGTTACCATAGCCTGCTATATATATATGCCTATAAAAAACTACATTGCAAACAAGAAGCACAGGATGTTATTCAAGAGGTTTTAACGGCCCTTTGGAAAAGCCGATTCGATTTTTCAATGCAGACTTCTCTCTCATCATACCTTTTTACAGCCGTCCGCAATAAAGCACTAGATCTTTTTTCACATAAAAAAGTTGAAGCAAAGTATTTTGTTTCATTACAGAATTTTATAGAAGATGCTGGAATCCAAACAGATTTTCTCATTCGTGAGAATGATTTAAAAACCCTAATCGAAAAAGAAATTCAGGCACTTCCTCCCAGAATGAGGGAAGCATTCTTATTAAGTAGAAAAAATAGGCTTAGCCATAAAGAAATTGCCAGTATTATGGAAATATCTGAACAAACTGTTTCCACTCAAATTAAGAAATCATTACGTATTCTCCGTGTCCGCTTAGGGCTAATAGCCTATCTAATTATGCTTATATCAGATAAATTTCAGGATTGTTTTGAATCCTCTATTAATTGAGTTCTATCTAATCTTCCATATTTATTTTCATTCCCAATACCCACCACCTAGTGACTTTGCCGTCTTAGTAGTATAAAGAAAATAATTCTTTAAATACTCATGAAAGAAGCAAAAGAATTGCTCGAAAAATATAATAAAGGAAAGTGTACCCCAAAGGAATTGCTATTGCTTCAAAAATGGTTTCATCTTTTGAACGAAGATGAGATTTCTGAGCTTACAGAATCAGATTTGAATAAAGCACAACATGCATTACAGTATAAAATGACTAGCCTAATCAGAAAATCTAGTTCAGTTATACATTGGCCTCGAATTATAGTTGCAGCAGCAATTCTGATAATAGTCTCCATTGGAACATTTTTTTACCTGAATTATATAGATAGGCCAATCTCAAAGCAAACAATTTCCAAGGTAAAAAATGACATATCCCCCGGTGGTAATAAAGCTACCCTTACATTAGCCGATGGCAGGAAGATCAGCCTAACTGATGCTGAAAATGGTCAGCTTGCAGAACAATCCGGCATTAAGATCAATAAAACTGCTGATGGTCAATTGGTATATACCCTATCCAATTCCGAAAATTCCTCTCACTTACCTTCATACAATATTATTGAAACACCTCCAGGCGGACAATATCAGGTAAACCTGCCGGATGGAAGTAAAGTTTGGTTAAATTCTGCTTCCTCCTTGCGTTACCCGGTCAGATTTACTGGTACTGAACGAAGAGTAGAAATAAGCGGAGAAGCTTATTTTGAGGTTGCACACAATAGCAAAATGCCTTTCAGAGTCATAAATAACAGTCAAACAGTTGAAGTATTAGGTACTCATTTTAATATAATGGCCTATTCCGATGAATCCAGCATTAATACGACCCTACTTGAAGGTTCAGTGAAAATCATAAAAGAGAATAAAAGTAAAATTATCTCACCAGGACAGCAGACACGAGTAATGAATGGAAATATAGATGTGCTAACTGTTGATGTAAATGAAGCTGTAGCTTGGAAAGATGGTTTTTTCATGTTCAAAAACGAGGATATCCAAAGTATCATGCGAAAGATATCCCGCTGGTACAACCTGGAAGTGCAGTATCAAGGAACTATTCCTAAGAAATCTTTTGGCGTAAAAATATCCCGTTCCAGAAATGTATCTGAAGTTCTGGAAGTTCTAGAATCAACTGGGTCAATCCATTTTGAAATTATCCCCGGAAATACATTGGGGAGAGAAAGGAGGATAATAGTTATGCCCTAATCTATACTAAAGAAAGGGTAATTGAAAAAACCGGAGCGCTACGAACGCACCGGTTCAAATTTGTCATTAAGACAATTCAGGCTTACCCGCTTATAAATAATGTGATATCGACAAACTTATAAACCTAAACGATACAAATGTATGAAAATTCCTTCTCATAGGATGTGCAGTGTCCAATATTCCACCGCCTATAAACTACTACTGATTATGAAACTTTCTTTTGTTTTAATGGTCACAATTATACTCCAGGCTAATGCCTCAGGATATGCTCAAAAAATCACCTTGTCTCAAAAAAATGCGACCCTTGAGCAGGTATTTTGGTCAATAAGCAGCCAAAGTAAATATGAATTTGTATATGATGCAGCGATGCTAAAAGAAGCAAAAACTGTAAACATAAAGTTCAAAAACTCCACGGTTGAAAGCGTGCTTGACCAATGCTTCACAAATCAGTCTTTGACTTATACAATTAATGATAACATTGTAATAGTTAAAAGAAAATCACTTCTCTTTCAGTCGCCTAAGCCTCCTGATTTAATTCCAATTATTGCGGAGACTCCGCCAATTACTATCAAAGGCCAGGTAACCGATACAAAGGGAGAATCACTTCCAGGAGTGAGCGTTAGAGTAAAAGGTACAACAATTGGTACTACTACAGACCTTAATGGTAATTATATCATTGCTTTCGATGACAACAATTCAGTACTTGTATTTACCTATATCGGTTTTGTAACAAAAGAAGTTAGCACCAATAATCGTTCTGCTATTAATATAACTCTTGAAGCTGCAAATACTGCATTGAATGAAGTTGTGGTGATTGGATACGGTACTTCGAATCTGGCCAACTTAACCGGCTCAGTATCTACAGTTAATGTAGAAAAAGCAATGTCATCCCGCCCGGCAACCAACGTTGCATCAATGCTTGAAGGTCAGGTTTCAGGGGTATTTATACATACCAATTCCGGACAACCAGGTGCTGAAGGCATGAACGTATTGATCAGAGGCCAGGGAAGTATGGGTGATTCTCAACCACTTGTAATTGTGGATGGCATGGAATCTTCAATGGACAATATCAACCCATTTGACATCGAAAGCATTAGTGTTCTAAAAGATGCAGCGTCTGCTTCAATCTATGGAACACGGGCCGCAAATGGCGTCATCCTTGTTTCAACAAAACGTGGAAAAAAAGGGCCAATCCAAATAAGATACAATACCTACTTTGGAAAACAAGACCCTACTGCCGTTCCTGATTTTCTTGGATCTGCCGATTATGCAGAATTGCATAATGAGGCAAGAGCTAATGCCGGATTAACCCCAACATTTACTACTGATGCAATTGCGAAATACAGGGCAGGAAATGATCCATTGTATCCTAGTACAGATTGGATGTCAGTGATGTATTCTGGTCAAGGAGCTTCACAATATCATGGCTTGGATTTTTCTGGAGGTACAGATGCCACGAGATATAATATCTCTATGGCTTATAACGAACAAAAAGGAGTTATTAAGACCGTTGATGCGAACCAGTTAAACTTCCGATTCAATGTTGACAATAAGATTAATAAATGGCTGAATATTGGTATAAATACAGCACTAAATCGTGCCGTAAATACCCTTCCATTAACAGGTCCGGAACTTACCCGTGGAGGTGATCTTCAGCAATTCTATAATTCTGTAACACACATTCCCCCTACTCAAAAACTTAAATTAGCTGATGGCTCCTGGTCGGGTGAATACCCTCTGGGAAATTTTGCAGCATGGATTGATAATGGAAACCTAAGGTCGATTAAAGCTAATCAATTGGTCGGTTCCATTTTTTCGGATGCAAAAATAATTAAAGGACTTTCCTGGAAAAACAGAGCAAGTTTAGATTATACTTTCAGAGAAACTACGAATCATATTTCTCAGTTTACTTATGGTGGCGGACAGGTTTCAGGACCATCATCGAACCAGGAAACTTTGGACAGGTTTGGAGTAATTGATATGGAATCATTATTCACTTACGACAATAGGTTTGGCAAACATGGTTTAAAAGGCCTTGCAGGAGCATCAACCCGTACTGAGGATATGTTTTCTACGATGGCCTACCGCTTAGGTTTCCCTTCAAATGACCTGCAAGCCATCAGCGCTGGTAGTACAGCCGGACTTTTAAATTCAGGTACAGACAGAAGAGCAACGCTGGGATCATATTTTGCCAGAGTTAATTATGATTATGATGGCAAATATATGTTCGAGGCCAATATCCGCAGAGATGGTTCTTCAAAATTTGCAAGAGGTAATCGCTGGGGATGGTTCCCTTCATTTTCTGCTGGCTGGGTGATGAGCGACGAAAATTTCATGAAAGATATAAAATGGCTTGATTTTCTAAAAATTAGAGCTTCTTGGGGTCAGTTAGGTAATCACAGGATTGCAGACTATATGTTTCTACCTCTAATCACCTTGGGACAGAACTATACATTTGGAGGTGCGAGCGCAACAGGTGCAGCACAGACAAGTGCTAACAATCCTGATATCACATGGGAAACAACTACAGAGAAAAATATAGGTGTGGATCTTAAACTCCTTAAGAACAAAATCTCAGTAAGTATTGATGCTTATGATAGATATACTGATAATATCCTGACCGTTATACCTGTATCTGGGACATTCGGACTGCCAGCTCCAACAGTAAATTACGGGGCAATGAGCAATAAGGGTATTGAAACTGAAATGAGATATTCAAAATCAAATGGTGAATTTCAGTTTGATATATCAGTTAATGGATCATACAACAAGAATAATGTCGAAAAGTATTTCAGTAGAGATATTTTTGATGTGGCAGGTGAAGGTGGTGCAATTGTCAGAGAGAAGGGTACACCATGGAATTCTTATATAGGTTATGAGTGGATTGGATATTTCCAAAGTGATGCCGAGGCAAAGACAGGAGCAGTACACAATCCAAACGTTGGTGCCGGAGATCTGAAATTCAAAGATCAGAATGGTGATGGGAAGATTGATGGAAGTGACCGTGTAGTTCTTGGAAATACTGTTCCTAAATTCACCTACGGAATGAACCTTGGCTTCAGATATAAAGGATTTGATTTCTCAACTTTCTTCCATGGTGCAGAGGATGTTTCCAGATACCTTAGGGTTCGTGGTTATATGCCATTTATGCGAAACGGTAAAGCTTTAAGTATGCACCTTGATCGCATGATCGTACAAAACGGAGTGGTTGTAAAACAAGGATATTTTCCAAAAACACAACTGGAAGGCG
>JBIIWE010000169.1:0-5790 GCA_044339075.1 Daejeonella sp.
GGGTAAGAATTCAGCAGATTATTTCCAATATGAAAAGCTAGAAACTGTTTGCAATTATTTCTATGAGGATGGTACACGGATTAGTGCATTTGCAGATCGAACTAAATTCTCTGAAGAAATTGCTTTAAAAACACAGGATAGCGCTGAATCGGTAATCAAATTCCTTGAAAAAAGTAAGGATATCTACGAAGTTACAAATGCTGTCTTCCTCCAAAGATCATTACATAAGTTCAGTAGTTATTTTAATTGGAGGACCTTCAAGTCCCTGCTCCGATTTCCCGAAATTGATGCTTTTCGGTCAATGAATCAAGCAAATGAGGCTAATTTTAAAGATGATAAAACAATTCGTTTTTTTAATCGCTATGCAACTTATAACGGATCTAATCCTTATAAAGCTCCGGCAACGTTAAATGTAATACCTCATTTTGAACAGCATTTCGGAGCTTATTTCCCCCTTGGGGGGATGTATTCAATAGCTAGTTCATTAGTAAAACTTGCGATTGATCTGGGTGTGAAATTTAATTTCAATAGTTATGTTGATGAGATAGAATTGGATAATGATAAGGTGTATGGTGTAAAGGTTAAGGGTCTAAGCTATCCTGCAGACCTGGTGATCTCCAATATGGATGTCTGGTATACTTACCAAAAATTGTTAAAAGGATTCGATATTCCCGATCGTATTAAACAGCAGGAACGTAGCAGTTCTGCCCTGATCTTTTACTGGGGTATCAGCAACTCCTTTCCCGAGCTTGAAATGCATAACATCTTTTTTACAGAAGATTACAAAGAAGAATTTAAACAGATATGGGAGGATAAAACTATTTATAAAGATCCTACGATCTATGTGAATATAAGTTCCAAAAATAAATTAGATGATGCGCCTGCAGGATCCGAAAACTGGTTTACCATGATCAATGTGCCCGCAAATACAGGGCAGAATTGGGATGCATTAATCAGTGAAGCTCGCAAAAATATCATTGAGAAATTATCCAGAATCCTTGGTTTAGATGTAAAAAAGCTCATCGTCTGCGAAGCAATTCTGGATCCAAGAAGCATCGACTCGAAGACATTTTCCTATCAGGGGTCACTTTATGGCAGTAGCTCCAACAGTCAGTTCTCAGCTTTTTTGAGACACGCAAATTTTTCATCAAAAATCAAAAATTTATATTTTGCAGGTGGAAGTGTGCACCCCGGTGGTGGGATACCTCTTGCCTTGTTGTCAGCAAAAATTGTGGAGGGTTTGATAAAATAGAATATGCTTTTGGTAAATGTGCCGAGATTTTTTTAAAATGCTAAAAAATGGTAAATTAACATATGCTTGAACCGCGCCAAAACTGGATAGTTTTCAAATTCTTTTCCTGGTATATCAATAGAATTATTAAATCGGATTTTCAAGAACTGAAATTCAATAAAATCAGTATTGATCAGACTAGGTCGATTCTATTATTAGCAAATCACTTCTCCTGGTGGGATGGATTTGTTCTTTTTCAAATCAACCGTCTCTATTTCAGGAAAAAATTTCATGTGATGATCACCGAGGAAAACTATCAGAAGGTTTGGTTCATGAAGTACCTTGGCAGCTTCTCAATAAAAAAGAATTCAAGGAGCATAATCGAAACGCTCGAATACGCAGGTCATTTACTAGATGATCCCGAAAATCTGGTTCTGATCTTCCCCCAGGGGAAGCTTTACTCAGGTCATGTAGAACAAATACAATTTGAGAAGGGCTTGATGAATCTGATAAATGTTTCTTCAAAAACCTTCCAGTATATATTTGCAGCTAGTTTTACTGATTATTTTGAAAATCGTAAGCCTACCATAAACTGCTTTTTACAGGAGTGGGAAGGGGCTGAGTTTACAAGCTTGCAATTAATTAAAAGTGCCTATAATAAACATTATGAATTATCGCGGCAAAATCAGACCGCGGCTGCCATTTAAGAATGATACTTATTTACCTGATTTTCTTCTTTTTAGTTCTGCGGTTTACCGTTACTCTGTTTAATTTTTTATCTAATCCGAAGCTAACGAATTCATTTAGGCAGTATGATGATTTCGTCTCCATACTGATACCTGCACGCAATGAAGAAGCGGATATACAGAATTTGCTTCATTCGATTAACTCACAGAATTATCAGAACTATGAGGTCATTATACTTGATGATAATTCTACTGATCATACTTTTCAAGTTTGCCAGGATTTTTGTGATCAGTATAAACGTTTTCATGTTTTGAAGGGTGCTGCTCTGCCTAAAGATTGGCTAGGTAAAAATTTTGCCTGCTTCCAGTTGGCCAACTCGGCTAAAGGGAAATATTTGATTTTTCTGGATGCGGATGAAACCATTTCTGATGGACTGATCAATAATTCTATTCATCGGATGAAATTGAATCGTTTAAGCTTGCTAAGCCTTTTTACTGATCAAATCATGCTTACATGGGGTGAACGGCTAGTTGTGCCACTTATGCATTTTGTATTGTTAAATCTATTGCCCCTCAGATTAGTCAGACTTTCACAAAATCCCTCATTTTCTGCCGCAAGTGGACAGTTTATGATGTTTGATGCGCTTAACTATAAGGAGAATCAATGGCATGAACAGGTAAAACATCAGGTTGTTGAAGATGTGGAGATTATGAAACTGATCAAAGGCTTTGGATTTAATGGTGAAGCATTACTGGCTAACGGATACATGAATTGCAGGATGTATAAAAGCTTTAGCGAAGCCGTAGATGGCTTTAGTAAGAACTTTCTGGCAGGATTCAATAATAATGTGTTTGGACTTTTTCTTTATCTGCTGCTTGTTGTGATGGGGCCAGTTGCAATTGCCTTCTTTTTGAGCCCTGATTTAGTTCTCTTTGCCCTATCTTTGATCGTTTTAAGCAGAGTAATGATATCACTTTCTGCCAGACAAAGTGTTTGGCAAAATGTGCTTCTTCATCCATTACAATTACTTTGTATGGTATTTATCTCTGTGATCTCTGTTAAAAAACACTTTACTAAAACCATCGTCTGGAAAGGACGGGCGATAAGAAAATGAAACTGAACAAAACGATCATTTGCGCTATTTTCATGGTGATGTTTCACCTGGTGGGCTTGTATGGTTTTTTAAACTCAGAACTGGTAGAGTTATTTAAATTACTTGTTCCTTTTCATTTATTGCTGATGCTTAGTCTGCTGGTCATTAGTACGAATGACTTTTCTATTAATATCAGGGTCTTTGCAATTATTGTTTATCTGGCAGGCTTTTTCATTGAGGTAGTTGGAGTCAATACAGGACTTGTTTTCGGTTCATACACGTATGGTCAAGCCTTAGGTTTTAAGCTATTCTCAACTCCACTACTTATCGGGGTCAACTGGTTAATTTTGGTCTATTGTACCGGTGTTTTTCTTGAACAGTTTAAGATAAAGAGTAGTTTCGTTTTTTCCTTAATAGGGGCTTTGATACTTTTAAGCCTTGATTTTTTAATTGAGCCCATCGCAATAAGATTTGATTACTGGTCGTGGTCAGGAGGAGAAATTCCATTGCAAAACTACCTGGGATGGTATCTATTTTCTTACTTGTTATTTTGGGTCTTTAGAGGGCTTGACTTTCAAAAACAAAACAAGGCTGCAATTGTGCTGCTTTTTGCGCAGGCTGGGTTTTTCCTGGTATTGAATTTTTGGGCTTTGTGATAAACAATTTACTATTTTTGTAAACGAATAACCTTCTAACCATTAAATGGAATTAAGCTTAGCTAATGAAATATAATCTTGACGTAACAATCGATTCTGATTCAGGCTTTTGTTTTGGAGTAGTTTATGCTATTGATATGGCGGAAGAGATCTTGGAAGAAGATGGTTATCTCTATTGCCTTGGAGACATTGTTCATAATGATGAAGAAGTAAGCCGTTTAAAATTAAAAGGGCTTAAGATCATTTCCCATGAAGATCTTCTGAACATAAGAAACGAAAAAGTTTTGATTCGTGCCCATGGTGAAGCACCTGAAACCTATCGTCTTGCCCTTGAAAATAATATAATCTTGATTGATGCCTCTTGTCCGGTGGTTTTGAAGTTGCAGAATAGGATAAAAAATACGTATGACAGCAAGGAAAAGGTTTTGATCTTTGGTAAACATGGGCATGCCGAGGTGATTGGCTTGCAAGGCCAGACCAATAATGAAGCGCTTGTATTCCAGGATATTGCAGAGCTTGATAACGTTGATCTTCCGCAAAAATTCACCCTGTATAGTCAAACCACAAAAAGTACGGATAAGTTCTACGAAATAAAAGATGAACTGATCAAACGGGGCTACGATATCAAAGCGAATGACACTATTTGCAGGCAGGTTTCAAATAGGTATGAAGACTTAAGAAAATTTGTCATTGCTTACGATAAAATTGTGTTTGTTTCTGGTAAGAAATCGTCTAACGGAAAAGTCCTTTTTGAAGTTTGTAAGCAATATAATTCGAATACTTATTTTGTAAGCAGTGAAGAAGAATTAAATTCTGGAATGTTTATTCCAGGAGATAAAGTCGGTATTTGTGGAGCTACATCTACTCCAATGTGGTTAATGGAAAGAGTGAAATCTGCTCTGGAAGAATATTGAAATTCGATCAGCCTATGCTAGGAACTCAGTCAAAAACAGGGCTTATTATTGCTTTTATAATAATCAGCCTTTGGTGTCTTTGTATTTTTTTTCTGATGAATTGGGAGGTTAATTTCAAAAATCCGATTCTGTATTTATTGATTCTAGTTCAAATGCATTTATATACCGGACTCTTTATTACGGCGCATGATGCAATGCATGGTACGGTATCCTCCAATCGAAATCTTAATACTGTTATAGGGCAGATTTGTACTGCTTTGTACGCCTGCTTTCCTTTTAGTAGCCTTTATACCAAACATCATGAGCATCATAGATATGTTCATACCGATAAGGATCCTGATTACTCCGAGGGGAATTTTTTTATCTGGTATCTTAACTTTATTAAACAATATCTTTCCTGGTGGCAGGTTGTTCTAATGGCGCTGATCTTTAATTTATTAAAAACCTGGGTGCCTGAGCTGAATTTATTTTTGTTTTGGGTACTTCCTTCACTTTTGAGCACACTCCAACTATTTTATTTTGGCACCTGGCTTCCTCATCATGGGGAACATACCAATAAACATCAATCAGGTTCACAAAGAAAAAATCATATTCTTGCTTTTCTATCCTGTTATTTTTTTGGTTACCACTTTGAGCATCATGATTCACCCGAAACACCCTGGTGGAGATTGTGGGAACTTAAAAATTCGTAAAATAATTGTTTTTTTTAAGTCAAATGGAACGAAGCATTTTCAACTAATGATCCGTAAGACTATCTTTGGCATTCTTTATTGTATATATGGGTAAGCAAGGTGTTTTGTTGGTAAATTTAGGTACTCCTGACAGTCCCTCAACTAGTGATGTCAGAACATATCTCGGAGAGTTTCTAATGGATGGGAGGGTAATAGATGTACCCCTTGTTTTACGGGCTTTACTGGTTAAGGGAATCATTGTCCCTTTCCGCGGACCAAAATCTGCTAAATTATATAAGGCAATATGGTCTGATACTACAGGCTCTCCATTAATGCACTATAGCATAATCCAAAAGGATCTTTTGCAGCAACGCTTAGGTGAAGATTACCATGTTGAGCTGGCCATGCGTTATCAAAACCCTTCCATTGAGAGTGCTTTAAGTAAATTGAAAGATGCACAGGTTAACAGTATAAAGGTTATACCCATGTTCCCTCATTATGCTTCTGCTAGTACAGGCTCTGTATTGGAAAAAGTAAT